>WTKI01000078.1 GCA_011524425.1 Altererythrobacter sp.
ACCGCGAAGCGCCGGAAGGCATATTGCATTGCAACCAACGTCAGAAGTCCGATCAAGGAAAGCGTCATCCAGCCTGCCACTCCGGGTATTATCCACTCGCTTCCCGTCAGTCTGAATGCGATCCCAACGAAGATGGATGCCGTTATGGCACCGAAAATAAAGGCTGTTTTCGCGAGAAACTCGACAATTGAGCGACCAAGGAATTCAAAGTCTGCCCGTCCCATGGCAACGAGTTTTGTCGGGAAGAGAAGATGTATCGTGTTCTCGACCGCATAGATGAGAAACGTCAACGGGAGCGCAAAAGCCGCTAATGCGAGGGCGCGTGATAGTGTGACACTCTCTTCGAAGATGAATGCGCTCGCTATAATTGTCAGCGCAATCACATACCCCAGCATGACCTGAACCACGAGTTGGCCTGCGCAAATGCGCCATGGATCAATGGGCAGTGTCTTGTAGATTTCCATGCGGCTCAGATCACCGCGAAAATCGCAGACCAAATTGCGCGGGACCATGAAAGCGACGAAGATATAGATAAGCATAATTGTCTGCTTGTCGGTCACCGGCGCATCGAACGCCAAGGCGATTGGCGCAATACACGCGGCAAGACCGATAAACACGAGGATGAGTTTGTACGAGTTTCGCAATGCGTTTAGCGCCTGCCTCATAGCAATGGGGCCCAGGCCACCCAGAAAGGGTGCACGACGCACCGAGGGCACCTCGGTTCTCTCTGTCGCCCAGAACGAGCCACCTTGTTTGATGCGCTCCCATCTGTTGCTGAGCCGGGCGTTCTCGGCGAGGGAGCGGTCTGTCGTGCGGGCATCAAGCACGATCGCTGCGCGCAATAGGGCTGCATTGATCACGATCGCGATAAGACCCCAAAGAGCAAAGTCTGCAATCGTGGGCGCCACGAAAAGCTGAGCGAACACAATGTAGGGGATCAAGACAATGGTCCCGATCCATGAGTGGCGAAACTCGGACAACAGATCGAAAATGCCCTGGTCGGGCGTGACCCATGCATAAAGCACAGCAGCCACTCCAACTGCGCCAAGACACGCGACGGCGGGCCATTTCATCTTGGCGAACCGACTGCCGTCGAGCGCATGCCCAGCCATACTGATGACCGCGCTGTTCAACTGAACGAAGACAAGCGTCAGGAGCGTGGCGAAAAAGACAGACAGAATTGACCCTGCTTCTGGCTGCATAAGGACCGTGATGAACACGCTGCTCAAGGTAACGCCAGCAACATAGGCACTGAACTTATAGAGGATCAGGTCCTGTCGGCGGAACGGCCCGGTAAAGAGAAAATTGATCTCATTGGGCGAAAAATGAAACGTAGGCCCCGTCGTTATCACGACGGTGAGGAGCGAGAGCCCAAGCATGCTGAGCGGCAGAAAAGTAAGGAGCTGCGCGTCAAATGTTTGCTGGTCCAGCGCCCCGGAACCGAAGATACCGGCGCCTGAGGAGCTGTTTGTCGCGAGCAGGAACCAAATGATCCCCACGAACGCCAGCGAGAACAGCGCGCCGCGCAAGCTTGCGATCTGATGCAAGCGCTGGCGCAGACCGCCCCGCAGACGCAATATGAGAAGTTGGCGCAGTGCAGCATCCATCTGTTAGACCTCCGCGGTCGCTGCGGCGTGGTCCGAAGCTTGCGTGATCGAGAAATACACTTCTTCGAGGGCGGACGTGCTGTCGTTGTGGCCGACCTCAGCCAACAGGTCTTCCATCGTGCCAAACCTGCGGCATTCGCCAAGGTTCAGCACCATGATATGCGTGCAAAGGTTCTCGAACAGGCTCAGAAGATGCGAGCTGATGATAATGGCCGCACCGGCCTGAGCGCGGTCGCGGATCGCTTGTTGAATCCCCCGGATGCCTTGGGGATCGAGCCCTGTCAGGGGTTCATCGAACAAGATCACTTTTGGGTCATGCAAAAAAGCGCAGGCAATCGCCACCTTCTGCCGCATACCGCGCGACAAGTTATGGACGAGCGTATCGCGCTTGTGTGTGAGTTCAAACGACGCAAGAAGCGTTTCTGCGTCCTTTTCAAAGTCCGAAAGTTTGTAAGCCGCTGCCGTGAAAGCCAAGTGCTCCCAAACCGTCATGGTGTCAAAAAGCCGTGGATCATCAGGGATATAACCAAGGTGCTTTTTGGCTTCGATGGGCTCTTGGGCGACGTCATGGCCAGCCACTACAAGACTCCCTGAACTGGGAGGTATGATTCCACACAATGTGCGTAAAGTAGTTGTTTTTCCTGCGCCATTCGGCCCGAGCAACCCGAGAATTTGGCCCGGTTCGACCGAAAAACTGAGGTTCTTCACGGCCGTGAAGCCTTTGTACTGCTTGCTAAAGTTCGTGACTTTTATCATGTGCTCTTTTGCTCGATACTTTCCGCATTGCCGTTACATGGGCAGGCCGGCCTGCTCTCCAACAGCGTTCAAGTCGCAGGTGTGTTGCACCAATTCATGTCAAATCTAAGTCCAAAAGCGGTAAGGTATCCCCGTAGTAAAGCCATTCTGTTACGCTTGAGGCCTTTCCCGAACGTCCGAAAAGCGGGCTGCGGCTGCAGCACTCTAGCCCATGGCTGAATGGCCGGTTTGGGCCGACCTTCACAAAGCAGCACTTGTTCCTTCTAACCTGTCGGATCGATCG
>WTKI01000373.1 GCA_011524425.1 Altererythrobacter sp.
ATACGGCTTCCAAAGCTCTGCTAGTGTTTCTGAACCAACGCCGGCTGCCGGACCTTCTTCCGGCATTGCGCAGTTGTGCATCGCGAGCCCGCCCAGTTTCACGCTTACATTTTCACATTCGGCCAAGGCTTTGATGTTGGCGTGCCAGATATCAAAACGCTCTGTAAGCTTGCCGGTATATGACGCCATGCCCAACGGAGTGCCGCAGTGGTCCAGACAAATGGGCTGGTCCGGAAATGCGCGGGCCAAGTCGATAACATCGGGGATTTGCGGCTCCACAATCCAGGCATCGAACGACAACCCAAGTTTGGCTAGCTCTGCAAAACCTTCGCGAAATGCTGGCTCGCGGTAAAGCCCCGGCACCTTCTGGATCGGAGGGCCAAGGACCTCGGGATCTTCGTCCCAAGCTGCAGCATAGCGAATTCCCTTGAATCGATCAGGAGCAGCAGCCTGCAAGCGTTCCAGCACTGGCGTAACGTCAGAACCCAGCATAAGGTCTGCATGGCCGATAATGCCCGCACAAGCGCGCAACGGACCATAAAGCCCGCTGGCTGATTGCGCTGCAACGCCGTTCACATACTCGACCTCGCCGATTACCTTCATCGCTTCGCTTGCGCCGGCGCGATAAAAGGCGCTGCATTCCATAAATACTGTCCCAATGATGTTGTGGCCTGTTTGAATGTCAGCAAGCAACTGATCGAACGTGTAATAGGCGGCCGGCACCAGAGTTTCGACAAAGCGATGGCGTGGCTCGGGAAACATCGGCAAGAGCGGCCGCAAGTCCCACAGGTGGTGATGCGGATCAATAATAGGCAGATCTGGCTCGAGCACTTCTTCGGCAATGCCTCGATCTGATCCGTTTGCGGGCGATGCTTTCACTTTTGGCCTCTCATCTTTCGGTTTGCCTTTGCCGCCCGCTTAGTCCGATTTTGGGGCAAGCTTCTTGGCAAGCTGTTCGTAGCTGATAGATTGATCCTATACCAAGGCGGTGTTCCGGAAAACGGCTGAGACAGTCGAAGCGGTCCTTTGAGAGAAAGAGACGAAGGCGATGATCCAAGCCCTGCTGAAAAGCGCTTATAAATCTGTCGAGCCGCAAAGTGTGTGGCGCTGGCGGCAGCGGGCTTCTTTTCGCGCTGAGATTAGCGGCGGCGGCGATCCGGAACTGACTTGGCTGGACAAGATAGTTCCAGAAGGCGGGATTGCTCTTGATATCGGTGCAAATCGCGGCGTCTATTCATACAAATTGTCTGAAATTTGCAGCCGTGTGATCGCGTTTGAACCCAATCCGCGGATTGCGACTGCGCTCAAAGCGCTGAAACGGGATAATGTCGAGGTTCGCGAGATTGCTTTGTCATATGAAGCTGGCGAAGCCACACTTACTATTCCTTCTTCTGAAAATGATCATGGTTTTGCGACCATGCGCAGCGACGCATTTCATGCAGTACCGCATGAGGTCGTGACAGTGCCGACAGCGCGTTTGGATGACCTGACAATACCTAAGATCGACTTTGTAAAGATCGATGTCGAAGGCTTTGAAGAACAGGTGCTGAAAGGCGCAATGGAGACCATTGCAAGAGATAAGCCAGCGCTTTTCATCGAGATTGAACAGCGCCATTGCGACGGGGTGTTTGATCGTTTGCCGCAATCGCTTCAGAGCATAGGCTACGAAGGCTATTTCCTTGATGCAGACAAGTGGCATCCGATGGAAGAATTTGATGTAGAGCGTGATCAGCTTGCTGCGATCGATGAAAATGGCCGTATCCGAAGCGGAACGACCCGTTACGTGAACAACTTTCTATTCCTCGCAGACGGTGTCGCGCCCCCTGTCCGGTGAGGTCATGAATTCTGACCGAAGCGACCAGCCCAACCGAGTGATCGTTTTCGGCGCAAGCGGTACGATTGGCAGTGCAGTGATCCGTGCGCTGACACAGGCCGGCTTTGAAGGGCATGGCTTCTTGCGTCGATCTGCTGAAAACAAGGCGATTGCCGATGATTGGCCGGAGGCTGCAAATGCGCATTTTGGGGATGTGATAAAACCGCAAGAGATTGCGGCGGTGATGCAAGAAGCGCGGCCTCACGCGGTGATATCGTGCCTGGCTTCGCGCACTGGCGCACCCGGGGATGCGGACGCAATCGACTTTCAAGCCAATCTTGATGTGCTCGACGCCGCTGAAGCGGCAGGCGCAAAGCAGTTCGTTTTGCTTTCGGCAATCTGCGTGCAGAAACCTCGTCTGGCGTTTCAACACGCGAAGCTGCGCTTTGAGCGTCGTTTGCAGGTCTCCGGTTTGACCTGGTCAATTGTCCGGCCCACCGCGTTCTTTAAATCGTTGTCCGGCCAAGTTTCACGAGTGAGAGCCGGCAAGCCTTTTCTGTTATTTGGCGACGGTCAGCTTACACGCTGCAAACCGATCAGCGACGATGACCTGGCGCGCTATCTGGTCGAATGTCTTTCAGATCAAACCAAACATGGACAGATTTTGCCTATTGGCGGGCCTGGCCCTGCAATCTCATTGCGAGATCAGGGGGACATGCTTTTCTCTCTGGCAGGGATAGCACCACGTTTTCGAAAGCTATCTCCTTCTGTGTTCAAGGTGCTCGCTGCTATGCTCGCCCCGCTAGCCGCGATTTCTGATTGGGTCGCTG
>WTKI01000177.1 GCA_011524425.1 Altererythrobacter sp.
AACTAAGCAACATATCGTCATTGATTGGAGGGGAAACAGCGATGCAATGCTTGCAAAGGTTCTTGGTTCTTTTCGTTGGGCTTGGCCTGCTGGCAAGTCCTGCATTGGCCGAAGACCAACCGCTGCAAATGCCGCCTCTGAGCGCATACGGCGAGTTACCTCAGATCGAAGATGCTTCCATCTCACCATCCGGCAACCGGCTCGCAGCACTGCTTACTGTCAATGGAAACCGCATGTTGGCGCTTTTCGAAAGCGGGACAAAGCTTATCAATCGTGTCTCAGTTAACGACTTCAAGATCCGCAGCATCGACTGGATCGGAGAAGACAGGGTTCTTGTCATCTATAGCGAGACTGAAAAGCTCGGCGCTTTCTTCACGACTGACAAGCATGAATTCTATAAAGCTCTGATTTTGTCGACAAATCCCAATAGCCAAGCTGAAGTGGTTTTTACAAACAAGCGTTACCTGGCGAACGCCGTTTTTGGGGTCCACGGAGTCCGAAACATTGGTGGCAAATGGTACGGCTTCTTTGGTGCGGTTGAATACGAGCGGGATGGCAATCTGCGCAACCATTTCAAGCATGGCCGCCCTTACCTTTACCGCGTGAACTTAGAGGACATGTCAGTCAAGAAAATCGCCGATGCCCCGAAGGAAAGCCGGCGACGCGACTGGTTGGTCGGCGCTCAAGGACAAGTGGCTGCTACGTTGAACATTCATGAGGACGACGGGTTCTGGGACATCAGAGATAGTCAAAACAGGACTTTGGTCGAAGGCAAAACGCCAAGCGGGCGCGTTTCGCTGGTTGGTTTAGGTCGCGATGGGGCATCTGTGATTTATAGCGAGCGGCAAGAAGGCGGAAAGGTGTTCAGGCGGGAAGTGTCTTTGAGCGGCGGGGAGCCAAAACCCTTGCTTAAAAACGTTGATGTCGAGCGCCTCTACTTTGATGATCAGACAGGCCATCTCACTGGCTATTTGCTTGAATTGGGCAATCTGGAGCCCGTTTTCTTTGACGCCAACAGAACCGAGGCGGCACAAAAGGTCCGGAAAGCTTTCAAGCAGTTCAATATGCGAATGGTCGATTGGACTTCGGACATGAACCACGCGATAGTGAGAACCAGCGGCACCACAGATAGCGGTAGCTGGTTTCTCGTCGATGTCGCGAACCTCAAGGCTCAGGCGTTCGCTTACGAGCGCAATGCAATCGCCCCCCAGCATGTCGGAGCGATTTCCACGTTCGCATACACCGCGTCTGATGGAATGGAGATGGATGGCATACTGACATTGCCTCCTGGCAAGAAACCTGAAAATTTGCCTTTAGTCATGCTTCCCCACGGCGGGCCTCACGCGCATGATTCAGAAAGCTTCGACTGGTGGGCGCAAGCTTTTGCATCTCGCGGCTACGCTGTATTTCAACCCAATTTCCGCGGCTCAACAAACCGCAATGGCGCATTCAGACGGGCCGGATATGGAGAATGGGGCCGCAAAATGCAGACAGACAAGTCCGATGGCCTCGCTGCTCTTGCTGAAGCTGGTATTGTTGATCCCGACAGGGTCTGCATTGTTGGCGCCAGCTATGGAGGCTATGCTGCCTTGGCCGGTGTGACCTTGCAGCAAGACATCTATAATTGCGCAGTGGCTGTCGCACCTGTCTCAGACATCAGGCGGATGTATCGCGAAGACTATCGTGCAACAGGCAGCGACCGCACAACCAAAGTCGCTCTACTTGAACAATTGGGACCGCAGGATCGCTGGAACGCGGTGTCTCCGGAAAGAAATGCATCGAGAGCGAATGCACCCATCTTGTTGATCCATGGCAAGGACGACACAGTGGTGCCGTACATCCATTCTGTGAAGATGGCTGATGCACTCAAGGACGCCAGCAAGCCTCACGAGTTTCTTACGCTTGACGGGGAAGACCATTGGCTGTCCAAGTCTGAAACACGCCAGAATATGCTCAAAGCTGCCGTAGCTTTCGTTGAAAAGCACAACCCGCCAGACAGATCAAACTAGGCCTGCATGCTCCAACGCAGCATCAACCTGTTTGCGCGATGCTTCGCTTGCACTGACAAGCGGCAAGCGCACATCGGGCGCAATGTAGTCAAGGACGCGGCTTAGCGCATATTTGACAGGCGCAGGACTTGCATCAGAGAACATCGCATAATGGAGCGGGAACAGCCGGTCATTAAGTTCGCGCGCCTTTTTCAAATCATTGTCCGCAATCGCGGCATGAAACTCCGCGCAAAGGGCTGGCGCGACATTGGCAGTCACTGAAATAGCCCCTTTCCCACCTGCAGCGGAATGCGGCAGCCACAGCTCGTCATTACCGGACAGCTGGCAAAAATCGCGGCCAATTCCCATGCGGTGGTCTGCCACACGCGAGAGATCTCCGCTCGCATCCTTGATCGCGATGATCCGGTCCGGGTGCTTTTTCACCAAAGCAACCACAGTGTCATCTTCGATATCGGTCACAGTCCTGCTGGGCACATTATACAGCACAATCGGCAAATCTGTGTTTTCCGCCAGATAGCTGAAATGCGCCATCAGACCGGCTTGGCTTGGCCGGTTATAATATGGCGCAACGCACAAGCCTGCAGCTGCCCCTGCCTTTTTCGAGAAGTTCATATGCAGCAATGCG
>WTKI01000182.1 GCA_011524425.1 Altererythrobacter sp.
GATGTGTATAAGAGACAGACTGCAAACAGCATTGAAGATGCCCTTCGTAAGAAGGCATTTGGTGCGGTGTCATTTTCTTTGCGCTGCCAAAAGCGCGTTCGAGCCATTGAACCGGCAGCGTGTCCTTTTGGTCGAAACGGATGGATGGAGCTTGCGTCACGCTATCGAGGTCCACGCCAGCCCGAAGGTGCGTGTCGACAAAGTCGGGCGAGGCCACGGCCATGTATTCCATGGTGCCGAGGTCGACAATCTGACAGCCAGCAATTGGGGAGTTCTTCGATGTCACAATCGCAAGCGCATCCCCCGAACGAAGGCGTTCTTCGGTGAATTCCTGGTCTTCAGGAATCAACTCCAGACGAATGTTCAGATCCTTGGCTGCGCGGTCCACAACCTCCGGAAACCAAGTCGCCAGGCTATCTGCATTCACAGAGATCCGGACGCTTGGCGGGGCGCTGGCTGTGTCCCCGTCCAGGTTGAGTTGCCTGCGAAGTTCAAACTCCATGAGCGCGACTTCTTCAACGTGCCTGACCAGCACCAGCGCTTCCTCGGTCGGTACACATGGGCGACCGCGCAGAACAAGGATCGCTCCGAACTTTTCTTCAAGTTGTTTGATTCTCTGGCTGACGGCCGATTGCGTCACATTCATGGACTTTGCAGCAGCTTCAAAGCTGCCGCTCCGAACAACTGCAGCGAGAACGTTCAAGGCATCGTAGTCAAATGTCATAGCACTTTTTACTTTGTTTCGTAGACCTTGCGTGACCCAGTTAAATTGCATCAACTGCATCCGCTACGGTTTCGTTGGTTTTCAATAATCGTGATTATGTGAATGTTGCTAATCTACCATTAGCAAAACTTCTTGTATGAGTTGTAAATATTCAGTAACTTCGCCTCTGGGAAATGCCAGATAGCTGGCGAAGCACGATGTGGGGGCGTTGTGACTGCAAAGACTCTAAGGCAACGGCACGCCCGTGCCTTCATCCAAATGGAACGCTACCCGGTCTGGGTAGGATGGGCAATCGTTGGCGCGTATCTCGGCATGATCGCGATAGCGATTGCGGTTGGCGCTGCGCTTATTTCTGCTCCGGTTGGGATCGGCGAAGGTCTGATCATCGTGGCTCTGATGCTCTTTATCGGCAGTCGGTTGAGGGGCTTGAACAATGTGATCCACGAATGTTCGCATGCAACTCTCGTTCGGGACCGGGACGCGAACGGCAGGATTGGCAAGTTTTGTGCGTGTTTCACGCTGGCATCCTTTGACGACTATCGGCGCGAACACCTGACGCATCATTCTTACATTGGCGACTATGAACGAGACCTTGATCTGCAGGGGATCGAACGGCTTGGATTGCACGATCCACTCACGCCACAAGTTATCGCGCGTCATATGGTGACACCCCTGATATTGCGGCACTTGCCGTATTATCTGAGTATTGATCTCTCGCTCAGCGATGGTCGCCTCGCGCAAGTGTTCAAGTTGTTCCTTCTTGGATCGGTTGTGGCCTCGACAATCGCGTTTCCGCTGACGACGATCCTTTTTGTCGTGTTCCCCTATGTGCTGTTCTACACGGCCCTAAATTACTGGGCAGATTGCCTTGACCACGCGGGTCTGGTTCAGCATGGGGATGATCTCTTCGCATCGCGAAATATTCTCGCGCCAACATGGTTTGCCGTGTTGTTTTTTCCGCGGAACGATCACTACCACCTTGTGCACCACCTGTTCCCGAATGTGCCAGCCCGACATCTTCCTGACGTCCATGACAAACTCTTGGATGACACTCTCTATCGTTCGGCTGAAAACGCGGTGAGCCAGTCTGATGACGTCATTGGCAAGGCTAGCCCTGCGCCGCGCTAAATCGTGAGAATGCGGTAAGCCACGTACCAGAGAATAAGCGCGGAGCCGATGTCGATCGCGCGCAAAGCGTTGGGCTTGGAAAGGACTGGTGAAAGCGCGCGAGCGCCATAGCCAAGTGACAGGAAAAAGACGAGGCTCGCGGCTGCGCCTCCCAAAACAAACGCCAAATCATTTGCGTATTGGGTCGAGACCACACCAATCAAAACCACGGTATCGAGATACACGTGTGGGTTGAGCCAAGTCAGCGCAAAACAGATTGATAAAGTTCCCTTAAGGGTCGCGGCGGCTTCTGGCGCTCCGACGGCAGTTTGCCCCCCAGTGAAGGTGCGCCAAAAAATGAAAATCCCGTAGCCGATAAGAAACGCCGCGCCCGCGAATGTCATTACAGGCTGAACCCATTCAATCTTCTCTATGTTTCGCGCAAACCCATAGACGCCGAAGCTGATCAGTATCGCGTCAGAGATCACGCAGAAAAGGACGACAGGAAGAACAAAAGTTCGGCGAACTCCGCATTGGATGACAAATACATTTTGCGCACCTATCGCGACGATCAGACCAAGAGTTAGCGCGAACCCTGCAAAGAAATCTTCGTGAAACATATTTAGTTACTGTGGACCTCTACCAGATCTGCTTATCGCTGCCGCGCAAATCGCCTACAGGGTGAATTACGCAAAACTTTTCCCGGATTACTTGTTTTCTACTAACTTGTAAAACTGTGTCAGTTATCCAGGATGTTTAAAAAGTACACGAAGTTCAGAGCATTGGAC
>WTKI01000105.1 GCA_011524425.1 Altererythrobacter sp.
CATTGAAATTGATGAACATAGAACAAATCGATCTCTTGCTCCTACATCGTCCTGACCCGCTGATGGATCACGTTGAAACCGGCGCAGCGCTTGATGGACTAATTGATAGCGGCAAGGTCAAAGCTGTGGGGGTTTCTAATTTCCGCCCGTGGGATTGGAGTTTACTGCAATCTGCGATGGATACGCACCTTGCGACCAATCAGATAGAAATGAGCGTGCTCGCAAATGGGGCCTTCACCAATGGAGACCTGGCGTTTCTTCAAGAGCATGGCGTCTCCCCGATGGCCTGGTCACCACTTGCCGGCGGCAAGCTGTTTGACGATAAAAATGCGGCTTTAAATACAAAGCTCTCTACAATTGCCATTGAGCAAAATGTTGAAGCCTCCGCAGTCGCGGTGGCTTGGTTATTGGCCCATCCCGCAAAGGTTATTCCCATTCTTGGCACGAATAATTTGGATCGAATTTCTCGAATGGCCGCAGCTACGCGCGTTAGTATAGACCGCCAAACATGGTTCGAACTATACAGTCTGGCGCTCGGGCGGGAGGTTGCGTGATGAGCGGCTCTATGAACATGCATCGGTTCAAACCGAACGAGAATGTTAAAGACTATCGAAGTGCCCTCGGTCGGTTTGCGACCGGGATTACGGTGGTAACGACCGTGGGGCCGAATGGTCCTATCGCTATCACTGTGAATAGCTTTGCGAGTGTCTCATTGAGCCCGCCGCTCATATTGTGGAGCCCTAACAAGAGCTCTAAGCGCCATGATACCTTTGTCAGAGCTGAGAACTTTGTGGTACATGTGCTCGCGGCTGACCAACGCGAAATATGCGAAGCATTCGCGCGTTCAGCATTTGCTTTCGACAAAACACCCACGCATCCAAATGAGAATGGCATTCCGATCATTTCAGGCTGCTTGGCCGTTTTCGAATGTCGTAAGTTTGCGGCGTTTGACGCGGGCGATCATACAATATTGTTGGGAGAAGTAGAGAACGCGAGCCATCGGCCGGGCGAAGCTCTTGTTTATGCGAACGGAGCATACCAGCAGATGCCTGCCGCATAACCCGCCTAAAAAAGAGACGAGACTAAAAGAGTCTCGTCCGTTGGAGGATGAATTTTGAATAGTTTCCAGATTGTACTGACTCTTGCGAGCTGCGTGGTTTTCATGGCGCTCGTGGCATGGTGGTCTTACCTACAGACTAAAGGCGAAACCAACACCAAAGACGGTTATTTTCTAGCCGGGCGCAACCTTGGTGGCATCTTCATCGCTGGCTCTCTCCTGCTGACAAACTTATCCGCCGAACAACTGATTGGTCTGAATGGATCGGCCTATGGATTCAACATGTCGAGCATGGCTTGGGAGGTCACTGCCGCCGCTGCAACCGTAGCTATGGCGCTCATCTTCTTACCGCGATACCTGACGAGCGCCTTTACCACCTTGCCCGAGTTTTTAAGCAGTCGATTTGATAAGGATGTTCAGCGCCTTTCGGTGATCTTGTTCATGCTTGGCTATGGATTGGTAACAATCCCATCTGTCCTGTATTCTGGATCCATCGCGGTTATTCGTCTGTTTGATATTCCGGAGCTGTTTGGTGTCTCTCACTTCGAGGCTTTGGTGATTACGGTACTCACCATCGGAATCATCGGATCCATTTATGCTGTTTTCGGCGGCCTCAAAGCCGTCGCCGTGTCCGACACACTCAATGGTATTGGCCTGCTCATCGTGGGGATTGCCGCGCCGGTGCTTGGAATGATTGCACTAGGAAATGGTAATTTCTTTGATGGCCTCAGCACCGTTGTCCAAACAAATCCAGAGAAACTGAATGCCATTGGCAGCAAGACTGACCCCATTCCGTTCGGGACGATTTTTACCGGCATGATTTTCGCCAATCTTTTTTATTGGTGCACCAACCAATACGTCATTCAGCGGACCTTGGCGGCAAGAAATCTCGCCGAAGGTCAAAAAGGCGTCTTGCTCTCCGGCTTTTTCAAAATCCTTGTCCCGTTCTTCATGATGATCCCAGGGATCATCGCGTTCCACATGTATGGTCCGGGCCTTACCAGCATAGACGAAGCCTATCCCGCTTTGATCAGAGATGTCTTTCCGATCTGGATGATGGGCTTCTTTCTGGCAGTTCTCTTTGGAGCGGTGTTCTCATCATTTAATTCGCTACTGAACAGCGCGGCGACAATGTTTACGCTCGACATATATGCGCCCAGCCGGAAAGAGCCTTTGAGCGATCGCCAAACTGTTCGGATCGCGATGATTGCGAGCGTAGTTATTGCGCTATTCTCATTCTTCGTCGCGCCGATGCTCTGGTATGCGCCCGAAGGTTTGTGGCAGATCATCCGGATCTTCACGGGTTTCTATAATATCCCAATCGTCGCGATCGTCATCGTGGGCCTATTCGCGCGTCGAACACCGGCCATTGGTGCCAAGATCGTGATTGGCTTTCACGTGATCGCCTATGGATTGCTCAAATTTGTGTTCGACGATGTCGTGACACTTCACTTCCTGCACCTGTATGCGGTCCTCTTCGTGATCGAGGTGGCAATTATGCTTGTCGCTGGAAGAATCGCCCCACGCGAAACTAAGTGGCAGGTTCCGAACGCGGCCAAAGT
>WTKI01000040.1 GCA_011524425.1 Altererythrobacter sp.
GTGCAGGAACGCGCCAGGTTGTCTCGAAAATCTTCTGCCGATTATTACGGCATCTATTGGCCCGCCCTCGGGGATAATTGCCGGGCAAGCTTGGGAAAGTGAGCGTGAAATCGATTTAGGTCAGTATCATCGATCAAAAACTGGCGCTCTTTTTGTTGCCGCTGCTAAAGCCGGTGCCGTCTCTGTCGGGGGAGACCCGTGTCCATGGGGTGTTTTGGGAGAGCGATTGGGCGAAGCTTATCAAATCGCGGATGATGTTCGGGACCGTGTGATGGACCCCGCCTCATTAGGGAAGCCATCCGGCCAAGATGATTTTCACGGACGTCCCAATGTTGTAGATTCATTAGGTCTGCAGGGGGCTGTCGACCAACTGCGTGGTCTTATTCAAGATGCGGTTGATTCTATTCCGTCATGCAGCGGCGCTTCAGACCTGCAACGATTGGTCTTGGCGCAGGCTGAGCGCCTCGCCCCGAAAGACCTCGCAAAATTCGCGGTTTAGGTGCCAAAGTAAGCTGTAGACGGATATCTTATGTCAATTCGCGAGCAGTATGTGGGATGGCGAAATCGCTTTATCGCAAACCCGAAGGTGCAGGACTTTCTCGCGACCTTTCCGCTCACGCGGGGCTTTGCGCAAAAGCCAATGCGGGAGATTTTTGATGTCACGATGGGGTTCGTCTATTCGCAGATTTTACTCGCCTGTGTTGAGTTAGATATTTTCAAAATTTTGAAAGACGGTCCGCTATCGGTCGAGAATTTGGCCACGCGCATTGATATGCCAGTTGATGGAACCGACCGGCTCGCTCGTGCTGCGGCGTCCTTGAAGTTGCTTGAAAAAATGGGAGAGGGACGTTTCGCACTGGGCGAGCGCGGTGCAGCCTTACTGGGCAATCCGTCCGTCTTTGAGATGATCAAGCATCACAAACTTTTTTATCGTGACTTAACCGATCCGGTTGAGCTGCTACGTGCGCGATCCTCGAATACGCATCTTGCGAAATTTTGGAATTACTCTCCCGATTCAAATATCGATCAGCACCAAAATGAAATGGCGCAGTCTTATTCTGCGCTAATGGCGGAGACGCAGGCATTTATTGTTAGTGAAGTTTTGCATGCCTACTCATTTTCTCGCCATTCGCATTTAATGGATGTCGGCGGTGGTAATGGCGCTTTTCTTAGCGCCGTTGGTGCATCCGCTCCTGATCTTAAGCTAACTTTGTGTGACTTGCCGCAAGTCGTGCCGCTCGCGCGCGAACGTTTTGAGGCCGAAGGCCTTAGCAGGAGGGCCAATGCCGTTGCTTGCGATTTCCATGAAGGGTTGCCGAATGTTGGCGCGGACGCGGTTTCCCTGATTCGGGTACTGCATGACCATGACGACCATGATGTTGAGGCGTTACTTGCCTCAATACGCTCTATTTTACCCCCGGGCGGCTCTATCATAATCGCTGAACCGATGGCAGAGACGCACTCCGGCCAGGCTATGGGCGATGGTTATTTTGGCCTTTACCTCTGGGCGATGGGACGTGGTCGTCCGCGATCTAGTAATGAAATCAGTATCTTACTCGAGAAGGCGGGGTTTCGTCGAGTGAGCCAAGTAAAGACGAGAAGGCCGCTGCTGACACAACTTATGGTAGCTCAGTAACAATCAGATCTGAGCGTCCATTATAGTTGACACTAATAAATGTCGATTTACTATGACATTCTATGCATCAAACGCCTATCCATGCCCTGAAGACTTCCGGGAGCGGTGCCACAGCGCCGCCGAAACGTGTGGAAACACTTTCCGCGCAGGCGGTCATCTTTGAAGGCAACAAGAAGCTGACCATGCAACAGGTAGATCTTGTTGAGCCGGGGCCTGATGACATTGTCGTCGACATTGATTTTAGCGGCGTTAGCACGGGAACGGAGCGTCTCCTTTGGTCCGGCGAAATGCCGCCTTTCCCGGGCATGGGCTATCCGCTCGTCCCTGGTTATGAATCCGTTGGCCGTGTTGTTCATGCCGATGGTCACGAGAGGCTGTTGGGGCGTCACGTTTTTACTCCCGGCGCGCATTGCTATAAAGCGGTACACGGACTGTTTGGTGCATCGTCGTCGCGGCTCGTAATCCCTGCAAGCCGCGTAACGCCAATAGACTTTACCGATCCTGAACACGGTGTATTGCTGGCGTTAGCAGCAACCGCTTATCACGCGATAAATGGTGGCACGCCACCGGATTTGATTGTTGGTCATGGTGTTTTGGGACGCCTCCTCGCGCGCATTACGATTGCGCTCGGCGCACCGGTTCCGGTCGTATGGGAGCTGGATCCCGCGCGCGCTGATAGTGATGGATACGCTGTAATTGACCCTGACTGCGATGGTCGTAGTAATTACACATCTGTTTATGACGTTAGCGGAGATGTCTCGCAAATCGACACCCTCGTGCAGCAATGTGCGAAGGGTGCAGAAATTGTGCTGGCTGGGTTTTATACCGAGCGGCCATCTTTTGCCTTTCCACCTGCGTTCATGAAAGAAATGCGTATTCGTATTGCTGCGGAATGGCAGCCTGAAGATCTCGATTCCGTCCTGGCTGTCTCTTATACACA
>WTKI01000069.1 GCA_011524425.1 Altererythrobacter sp.
AACTCGTCTTCAAATCGGCCCGCCTCTTGCGCTGCTGCTGTGCGTTCTTGGGACCGCGCCGCAAACGCATCCTGATCAGCGCGGCTGATGCCGAAATCCTCGGCGACGTTGTCTGCTGTTTCCGGCATGGAATCGATGCCGTACTGATCTTTCATTTTGCGATTGACGAAACGCCATCCAATTGTGGTGTCGTAGACCGCATTGGCGCGCGAGAAGCCTGTTTCTGCCTTTGGCATGACAAACGGAGCGCGGCTCATGCTTTCGACACCACCCGCAATCGCAAGCTCGTAGTCGCCTGCCTTGATGCCCCGCGCTGCCATGCCGACGGCGTCCATGCCAGAAGCGCACAAACGATTGATCGTGGTCCCCGGCACGCTTTCAGGCAATCCAGCCAGCAGCGCCGCCATGCGCGCCACGTTGCGGTTGTCTTCTCCGGCTTGGTTGGCATCTCCAAAGATAACGTCGTCGACTTGCGAAAAATCCACGCTCTCATTGCGCTTGACCAATTCCGCGATCGGCAAAGCCGCAAGGTCATCCGTTCGAACAGAAGAAAGCGCTCCGCCATAGCGGCCAATGGGTGTACGCACGGCGTCCAGGATATACGCGTCCAAAGTCAACTCCTTCGTTTGCGGACTCATAGCGCATATAATATGTTACGAAAAGCATATTATTGAAAAATTCGTAACATTATTGCTTTGCGGTTAACCGCGGCGTGCCGGAAAGGTACTTCGAAACGGCTTTGTGACATTGCGCAAGCGGGCCATTGGGAAACAGATCTATATGCGCCCATGTCTGATTTCTCAGAGCAAGCAATCGCCATCGATGAAGGAGTAACAAACGAAAATGCTGCCCCTCTGGTTTTCGCGCGGCAATGGTTGCCGTGCTCAGAGCGATACGACGCGCATCTGGCGGCACGAGCCTGTCTTCAAACCAATCAGGAAGACCGTCGTTGACGCGCTCAACCACAAATCCAGTTTTGTCTGAGCTCGAACCAACCGGTCTCAGAAAGATATTCTTGGCAATGTTCACCGTGGCTGCGTTGGAATCTGACGGACTAAAATCTTCAACCGACAGGACCATCTCCCATCCATCCGCGAAGGGGGTAGATTGGCTGTACACGCGATCATAGGCAGCGTGTGTCTGTGCTCGCGCTTCCGTCGAAAGACTGTAGATGACTTCCCGTCCGGACTTGGCCGAAACCAGCCATCCCTCTTTGCGCAATCTGTGGAAGGCGACGCGCATTGCTTCGGGCTTTATCCCAGAAGCTTCGAGAATAGAGCTGGCTTGCTTTCCTCGGATCTGTTCATGATCGAGATCGCCAAACATCGTCGCAATCAACGACCATGTCTTGATCGGAGCAAGCTCGACAAGCTCTTGAAGAAGGGTCGTTTCAGCCGTGTTGTCAGTCACTTTGGCGTCGCAGGTCCTGAAGTCACAAGACCCGTGACTAACACATGACCTTGACAGAATGCCATAACCCCGTGGCTCAGGACTAACTTCTCAACTCGTCTTCGTTCGTGGTGGGTATGATCAACTTGAGTTTGCCACGTGATCTTGTTTGCTCGATCTCGCGTGAAGGATGAGCATCAGGACCGACACGATGCCAGCGCCAATCCAGATTGCGTCAGGCTTCATCATCAGCATGCCGGCGAGCACCAGGCGAAGCGCCACATCCCAGGCTGGCAATGCGCGGTGATCAAAACGCGCCAAGGCGGAAGACAACAAATAGAGCGCAAGAACAAGACGTGCCAGGAGCATGACAAGATGCGAGACATGAAGTTGGCCATCATAGCCGGGCAAGTAAACGTTCCCGCCTGAAGACTGCGGGCTAAGGACCGCTTCGTCGATCAGCAGAAGTTCCGGATAGAACGCGAAAACGAACGGAACAACGAACATCACGATCCCTGACTTGACGGCTGAAAAACCGGTGGCCATCGGTTCGGCCTTCGTGATTGTTGCTGCCGCAAAGGCTGCGAGCGCCACGGGCGGTGTGATCGCACTGGCGACAGCGAAGTAGAAGATAAACATATGCGCTGTGAAGAGCGAAAGCCCGAGCCCGGCCAAAACGGGTCCCATGAGCAGGGCCGCATTGATGTAAGCGGGCACTGCGGGCATCCCCATGCCAAGTAGCACGGCCAGCAACATGGTCATCAAAAGCGCGAGGAACTGAAAGAAATACGATCCTCCACCGCCCAAGCTTAGGCTGTTCAACCATGCCAAAACATCCAGCGACAGGAACACTGGCAGACCTGTAAAGCTGAGGCAGAAGTCGATGATCGAAACAGCAAGGAACATCAAGTAAAGCGTCGCGATCAGGGTGCCGGCTTGCGACATGGCATCGACGATCTTTTTCGGGCGCGCGCGGACTTCGGGGTCAACAAACAGCAGCGCCAGCAACAACATCACCGCCCACCAACCTGCCGCACCTGCCGCGCCTGCCGAGTTTTGGATCGCGATCTGGAACCAACTCAAGCTTTGCACCTGGCAGACGCCATCGATGAAGGTCCGTTCGGCACCGAAGAGACCTCCCAACAGGCCGCAACCGACCGCATCTTTCGGGGTGAGAAGAAG
>WTKI01000006.1 GCA_011524425.1 Altererythrobacter sp.
GCTCTAATAGGAGCCGCCCTTGTTTCAAGCGTGCCGAGAGTATCTGCCTACTTTTTGACAGTGCGGATCTTTGTTTCCTCAGGCTTGATAGTAATGCGGACTGTCTCGCCCGAGTTTCCGGGAAAGTCTGTGAACATCGCATCAACCAGATTAGGGACGAGATATTGGAGCCGGTTCGAAGTCGACAAAGCTTGCGCTTTACCTTCAAACAGACGTTCACCTGTTTCAGCGCGGTCGATCTTCATTTCAACGCCGCTTGTGTAAACCGTATAGCTGCGCACTTCCGGGCCGCCGAAGAACGGATCATGGAAGCCATAGCCCCAGTAACCGATAGGGCGACGATAGAACCGCGAACGATAGCCGTACCAAGGGTGGAAGAATGGATCGGAGCGGCCTGTGGTACGCACACGCTCGCGTCCCTTGTCGACTTCATAGTCAAACCGAACCAACAGGGAGGCTTCTTCCGGGCTTGCAGCTTGGACGTAACCCAGATTGGTCATCTCTTCTTCCACTTCATCGGCATAAAGTGCGAATTCCAGACCGCCTGCCAATGCCGGATCGTCCGCCACTACCGCGAAGCTTTCGCCAGCCGGAGCGGGCAGTTCAGCTTGGAAGCGCGACACGTCTGCTTTGAAGCTTGGCGCGCAGGCTGCAAGCCCTGCTGCCAGCAAAGAGACGCTCGCTAGTTTGAGGGTCTTAGCCCGTGTTGAATATCTGATCATGATCTCACACCTCTTATCCAGTCCATCACTTGCTCTACGCAAATCGACGGGGCTGTTTGCGAATGACCCTCACAGTCCGCACACCCAAATGTCGACGATCTGTGTTGTAGAGCAGATGAAGTGAACAAGAATTGAACACGGCAAATTGATCCGAAAATCACAAGAAACGAATGAAATTCATATGTTTAACCGCGAACCAACCCTAGCGCTTCATAAGCAGCATCCAGTGTTGGCGTGCCAATTTCGCGTGCTTTTGACGCGCCCCGGGCGAGAATCGCTTGCAGCATTTCTGTGTCCTCTTGCAAATCACGGAAGCGCTCTGAGATCGGGGCCAGCGTTTCGACCAGGACCTCACCCAGCGCAGGTTTGAACGCGCCAAAGCCTTGCCCGCCAAACTCGCCCAGAACAGAATCGACTTCTTTGCCAGAGATTGCTGCATAGATTGACACCAGGTTCAAAGCTTCAGGCCTTTCTTCCAAACCCTTTGCCTCTGACGGCAGTGGCTCTGGGTCAGTCTTCGCTTTCTTGACCTTCTTCATGATTGTGTCTGCATCATCCGTGAGATTGATTCGGCTCATTTCGGATGGGTCGGATTTGCTCATCTTGGCTGACCCATCGCGCAAAGACATGATCCGCGCAGCCTGCGGAGGAATGTAAGGATCAGGCAATGTGAAAACCGGCGCGTCTTCGCTCGCAAAGTCATTGTTGAACTTTTGCGCAATGTCGCGCGACAGCTCGAGATGCTGCTTTTGATCATCGCCCACAGGGACATGCGTTGCCTGGTAAAGAAGTACGTCAGCAGCTTGCAGAACAGGGTAACTGAACAGCGCGACAGACTGCCCTTCGCGGTTCTTGCCGGCTTTGTCTTTCCACTGCGTCATGCGGTTGAGCCAGCCCATCCGCGCAGTGCCCATCAACAGCCATTGCAGCTCGGCATGAGCCGGCACTTGGGCCTGGTTGAACAGGATCGACTTGTTGGGATCAATCCCGCAGGCGACCAGAGCTGCGGCCATCTCCAGCGAGTTGGCAGTCAGCTCGGCTGGATCATGCGGCATGCTGATGGCGTGCAAGTCAGCAAGGAAGAACAGGCATTCTGAACCTTGCTCCATCTCATCCTGCATCCGCACCCAATTGCGGATCGCGCCCAGGTAATTGCCTAGGTGGAGATTGCCTGTGGGCTGAATGCCGGAAACGACGCGCATTGATTGGTCCTGCTGTTCTTAACTTTGATTCTAGTTCTGGCGGCGCATTAGTCGCTGGACGGTGGCCTTGTCGAGCACTCCAAGCGCAATCGCGGCTATGCCATAGGTCAGCATGCCAACGAGAATCAGCATGCTGATCGATGCACCACGTTCCATCATGTTGCCACTGAAGAAGGGATCGCCAACTGGCATAGCGTAGTAAAGCGCAATCCCCATGCTGGATGATGCGAGCGCAATGCGGGCGAGCCTGCCAGCGACCCGGCCAGTGAGCCTGAAGAAATCACGTTTGACCAAAATGGTATACAGCAGCGCTGTGTTGACCCATGCGCCGATGGCACCGGCTAATGCGAGGCTCAGTACGCCAAGCCCCAGTTCAAAGATGAAATAGAAGTTGAGAACGACTGTGACCAGCAGACTGGCGGCCGCAGTGTAAACCGGCGTGCGGGTGTCTTTCCTTGCGAAGAAATTAGGCGTGAGGACTTTGACAAGCACATAGGCTGGCAAACCTATGACAAGGCCGGAAACGACTTGACCTGTTATTGCGGCATCTTCCGGCGTGAAGGCGCCAGATTGCATGAACACCCGGACAAACGCGCTGCCGGTAAAGAACAACGCAACGGCTGCGGGCACAGTCAGCAGCATTGCA
>WTKI01000313.1 GCA_011524425.1 Altererythrobacter sp.
CGCAGACGCGAATGCCCAGCTGTGTCTCCATCCGCTCTGGCGACAAACGCAGCGCAAATATTTCTTCGCCCGGTTCAGGATCATAAACCCCGCCATCCAACCGCGCCGGAAAGATCACGAAGTCCCAATCGAGCGTGGCACCGCATGGCGCGAAGCTGCGCCTGATCGCAATCGAAGGTTCTGCAAAAGGCAGCAGCTGATGCCGCTCATGCGATGAATAGCCTATGCGGCTGTGCCACGCCAGGTCGATGATCAGACGGGCCCCGCCGGCAAGCGTCCAAGACCGATATGAGCCGGTTTTCTGGTTAATGGCGCCGTCGCGCAAGAAAGCTGTCCGATCCATCGTCCCATTTGTCATGTCAGGTGAAGGCATAGGAAGCTTCGCTCGTCAAAGGGGTTCTTTGGTTCGATTAGCGCGAGGCGCGCTCTACTATTCTGGCTTGACTGGACCGCCAATTTCGCTAGAGCGCGCCGCGACTGCACGAGGTTCACCTCAACCAGTCATCCGTCCGAGACAGTTGCTGAGCGGAATTTGCCGTTCTTAATTTGCAGCCTAGACGGGGAAACGAGATTTCCGGCCCTGCATTAACGCACGGCCATGAAGATGCCGTCTGCGGCGTCCTCCTTCCCTAGTCAAACGGACTTTTGGTTATGTCGGTTAGCGGCATGGCCAGATTTGAGCCGGTCATGTGGTCACAAGCCGCATGGCCATAGTGAAGGAGTATGGCATGGATCGTTCGCAGAAAGCCGATGCGGTCGCTGAGCTTAACTCAGTCTTCAACGAAGTTGGCGTGGTGGTTGTCACCCGCAACCTCGGCCTGACGGTGGCACAGTCCACTGAACTGCGCGGGAAGATGCGTGAAGCAGGGGCGTCCTATAAGGTTGCGAAGAACCGTCTCGCCAAGCTCGCTCTGAAAGACACTGACTATACAGGCCTTGAGGAATTCCTCTCTGGTCCAACAGCATTGGCCTGGTCGGAAGACCCGGTCGCAGCCGCTAAGGCTGCTGTCGATTTCGCTAAGTCGAACGACAAGCTGGAAATTGTTGGTGGCTCGATGGGCAGCCAAGTGCTCGATGAAGCAGGGATCAAGGCGCTCGCCTCGATGCCAAGCCTCGACGAGCTGCGCGGCAAGATTGTTGGCTTGGTCAACGCACCTGCAACCAAGGTTGCTCAGGTCGTTAACGCACCGGCTGCAAAACTTGCACGTGTCTTCGGTGCTTATGGCGCCAAGGACGCTGCGTAAGAGACGTTTTCGCAAACGCGATTTTTTCCGGGGTTCGCAATCAATTCAAGAACCCCAGCCGGCCCCACATTACGGGGCATGTATTTTGGAGTGAAACATCATGGCTGATATTGCCAAGCTTGTTGAAGAACTGTCGAAGCTGACTGTCCTTGAGGCAGCAGAACTTGCAACCGCTCTTGAAGAAGAGTGGGGCGTTAGCGCTGCTGCTGCAGTTGCTGTTGCTGGTGCACCTGCCGCTGGCGGTGGTGACGGCGGCGCTGCTGCTGAAGAGAAAGACGAATTCGACGTCATTCTCACCGGCGACGGTGGCAAGAAGATCCAGGTTATCAAGGAAGTCCGCGCCATCACTGGTCTGGGCCTTACCGAAGCCAAGGGTCTCGTCGAAGGCGCGCCGAAGCCGCTTAAGGAAGGCGTTGCCAAGGCAGAAGCTGAAGAGATCAAAGGCAAGATCGAAGCAGCTGGCGGTACTGTAGAGCTTAAGTAACGGACAGGGGCGTGAGCCCCACAGTTATCCTCGCGAAAGCGGGGATCTCTACGACCCAAGCGCTTTGCTTGAAACAATGGGGCAGTGCCAGCGATGGCGCTGCCCTTTTTGTGTTCATCCCGCCCTCAAGGCAAAGAACATTACGGCCATAGCCGTCATTACAACTACGCCGACTAGGCTTAGAGCTCTCATCACACCGCTCGGCCGGGCCCCATCGGGCATAGCGCACCGCGTCACAACCAAGTGATTCATCAATGCAATGGCCGGCGCCACAATGAAATAGATCGACGTGACAAGATCAATGAAGACGCTGAAGCTCTGCATCACGAGAGTGATGAAAAGAATACTGAGTACTGCACAGAGAATCAGAAAGATGAAATAGCCCATCGGTGAAGCACGGCCTCCAACATTACCGACTAGTTCCTGCTGCACAGCTCCAATGCCTCTGGCCGCTCCATCGAACGAAGCGATCATTGTCGTTGCCATAACGCAAAGCGCCGCAATGGCGGCCAAATTCGCTGGGATAGGCCCAAGGGTTTCTCGATATAGGCCAATGATTTGTGAAGCGAGATCAGCCGCTCCAGTTTCAGGCGCAATGCCGCCTGAATGCATAACCCCGGCTCCCATGATACAGAAGCATACCGCCAAAGTAGTTGTGAGAGCGTAGGACGCCAAAAAACCCTGTCGCATCGCAGTGGAAGACAAATGCCCTGAATCTGCTTCATCCTCTTGAGACTTAAGCGTCCAAAGTGAAAGCGCGACAGATTGGCTCATCGCGCTCGGCATGAAACCTGCCAAAGCGACGACAAACAGCAAAGCAGCTGGATCAGCGGCCCAGCTTGTCCCCGATATCGTCCCCCATTCAACGCGCGGAATAACCAACGCGGTTGCGCAAAATGTGGCGATAGTCAGGAACGCAATCAACAGCTTGTTGAGCCGGTCCATCCAGCCATATCCACCGATCAATAGAAGCGCCACGGTCGCACAAATCGCCAGTGACGACAGAACATTGATCGACCAGTCGATCCCTGTAAGCGCAGCAAGAATCGCAGCTGTCGTCGCGCTGACTGCGCCCAGACCTATCGGAGCGATGGCAAGGCCCAGCAACACAAACACTAGGACTGCCCAAAGGCCGAGTTCGCGATATCCGCCGATGAGAGTTTTACGGGTAGCGTGAGCGTAATCCATGCCAAATCGAAAGGCAGGATATTTGATGACATTCAGGGCGATGATCACACCAATCAGCGCCAAACCAAACATTGCACCAGCGCGGGTCGACTGAACAAGGTGGGAAACTCCAATCGCTGATCCGGAAAAAACCAATCCGGGTCCGGCAGCTCGCTGCCACTGGTGAAAATCCATAAGTCCCCCAACACGATAGTGCGTCAAATTGCCCGCTCGGACGAGACGGTACACCTATGGCAAGATCACGCAATATACTTTGGCGAACTGGCTAGGGTTAGTTGTCCGCTTGCCACCCCAATTCCGGACATTTCCTAATCGATGGAGCGCGGCTATATTCAGCATGGTTCTTTGAAGGTGTCGATCTTTAAGCGCAGTTGCGCCTAAATGCGCGCTAAGGCTCTCATTTCCTTGATGAAACACCTCGTTCACGCCGCGATCCGCTTTTCCGCCCTGAACAGTGTGCCATGTGTCCCATTTCGCGCACATAACGCGCAAAAACATTCAGGGCTTGGCAAGCCAGAAACAAACAATACAACTCAGCGTTACAACGTAACATTGCTTAAACCGGAGAATTCTCAAATCATGCGCGGTCGCATCCAACTTGCCACTTCTGCTGCTGTTGCAGCGCTTTTCTGGTCCAGCCCCTCGCTTGCCGATGATGCGCCTATCATCATGCCGGGCGCACCGGGAACTGAACCTGCAGTCATCAGCGCTGAAGAAGCGACCAAGCTCGCTAACACCAGCTATTCCTCTTACGATGTGGGCTTCATGCAAGGCATGATCGTGCATCATCGCCAAGCTGTTGAGATGGCTGCCTTGGTCAAGGCTCGCACTAACCAGCAAGATGTGGTCGCGATGGCAGAGCGGATCAATGCAAGCCAGGCTGATGAAATCCGGTTTATGACGGAGTGGCTGCAAGAGCGCGGCGAGCCGGTCATGCGTGGCGGAGGCATGGGCCATAGTGGTCATGCGGGCCATCATGGAATTGATCACACTCACCACCGTATGAAGGGGATGCTGACCCCAGATCAAATGGCTGCGATGGCTGCAGCCTCCGGTACGGAATTCGACCGGCAGTTTCTAACAGGGATGATCGAGCACCACCAGGGCGCGATCGATATGGTGGAAGAATTGCACGAACAAAGCGGCTCTGCGGCTGATCCGGTCTTGTTCAACTTCACAAACGATATCGTCAGCGATCAAACGCAGGAAATTGATCGGATGAACGGCATCCTTGCCGGACTGTCCGATGATCCGCGCGCAAATCTGAAAGCCGGTCTGACTGATGCTGGCGAAGCGATTTCGAACCTTCGTCTTGTAGCCGCCTTGCCAAAGCCGGCTGGCTTCTTTGATCCTGCCAATCCGGCAGAGCTGCGCTTGGAGGTCCCTAAGGACGAGAAGGAAGCATCCAAAGAGCCAACCGCTGGCGGCGAAGAGGATGAGCCGAAGTTTAGCGAGCGCAGCGCGTTGCTGGACTTTGCTAATACGGATATGGCGTTTAGGGGCGAGTATCTGATTGCTGGCAGCTATCACGGGTTTAACGCATACAAGCTTGGCGAAGATGGTATGCCGGACCTCGTCAGTTCGACGGTCTGCCCGGGCGGCCAAGGTGATGTCTCTGTGATTGGCGACTTGCTCTTGATGAGTGTTCAAGGCGCACGCGCACGGGTCGATTGCGGCCTGCAAGGGGTTGAGGATTCCGTCAGCGAAGAGCGTTTCCGCGGCATTCGTATCTTTGACATCTCTGACATGACGCGGCCTCGCCAGGTCGGCCAAGTGCAAACCTGCCGTGGCAGCCACACCCACTCTATTGTCACTGCGGATGACGAGACAGTGGTGGTCTATAATTCCGGCACATCCTACATTCGGCCGGAAGAAGAGATGGCGGGTTGCTTTGACGTTCAGGGCGATGACCGCACGGCTCTGTTCAGCATCGACATCATAGAAATCCCGGTCGCCGATCCGGCTGCTGCCAAGATCATCGATAGCCCGCGCATCTTCGCAGAAGACGGACAGATCGCTGGTCTGTGGCGCGGCGGTGATCACGGTGAAGGCACGCAAGAAACACGCATCACAGACCATTGCCATGATATTACCGTGTTCCCTGCGCTTAAACTTGCAGCAGGCGCATGCTCGGGCAACGGCGTTATCCTCGACATTTCTGATCCCATGGCACCTAAGCGGATCGATGATGTTACGGACAAAGGTTTTGCCTATTGGCACTCGGCCACCTTCAACAATGACGGCACGAAAGTGCTGTTCACTGATGAATGGGGCGGTGGTTCACGCCCGCGCTGTCAGGCGGGTGATCCGATGAACTGGGGCGCAAACGGAATTTACGACATTGCTGATGGCAAGCTCGCATTCCGCAGCCTCTACAAAATTCCGGCGCCGCAAACCAATATGGAGAACTGTGTCGCGCATAATGGCTCGATCATTCCTGTCCCGGGCCGCGATATCTTTGTGCAAGCTTGGTATCAGGGCGGCATCAGCGTGATTGACTTTACCGACAGCAAGAACCCGATTGAGATCGCATACTTCGATCGCGGGCCCATCAGCGAAGAGCAACTTGTCACAGGCGGATATTGGTCAGCCTATTGGTACAATGGCCGTATCTACGCGACAGAGATCACACGTGGTCTTGATGTCTTCGCACTGCAGCCGAGCGAGTTCCTGACCGCTGAAGAAATCTCTGCTGCTGAATCTGCGCAATATCAAGGCGGGCTGTTCAATCCGCAAACGCAGACACAGGTCACATGGCCGGAAGAGATCGTCGCGCGCTTGGAAGAATCGCGCAAGGGCGGCTGACCTCTCAGCCGCTTACATGCCTGTTGCGCGATAGCCGCACTGCTAGTTTCAAGCGGTGCGGCTATCAGCAAGTCTCTTTCCAACATAGGCTCTCGCGCCTATCCGGATCGGCTGGCTTTGGCGCATCGTCTTTGGGCTGGCACGAACAGTCATGAGCCAAACCGTTCCTCTTGAAACGCCCACTTGGAGGCAAGAAATCCGAGCGACCTTTACGCTCGCTTGGCCGTTGGCGCTCGCCAATCTATTGCAGATGCTGACTTATGCGATCGACGTTATGTTTATCGCGAGGTTGGGAGATAAAGAGCTGGCCGCCAGCTCACTGGCGGTTTCTTGGTTTGGCCTGTTGCTGTGGGCTTTAATGTCCATGAACGGCGCTATGGCGGCTCTCATTGCCGCTCAGCTTGGCGAAAACCCAAAGGCTGTGCGGCCGATCCGGCGCGCAACGAGAATGGGCTTGTGGCTGGCAGTGATATCAGGCGCGATTGCTATGGTTCTGGCAGGCGGTCTGCTCGTGCCCATCATGCAAGTGACCGGCCAGCAGAGCGATGTGATTGCGCTATCCGATGAGTATATGATGGTGCTTATCTGGTCGATGATACCGATGATCATCGCCAGCGTTCTGCGCAATTATGTCTCGGCGTTGGGTCGGCCCTATGTCGCAACCGCCATTACGGGTCTTGGGATCGTCGTGAATGGACTGGCGAACTATGCCTTTGTCTTCGGCAATTTTGGCATGCCCCGGCTGGAGCTGGTTGGCGCTGCTATCGCAACAATAATCACGTCAGTGATCGTAGTGCTGGCATATGTCGGCTTTATCCGCTGGGATAAGGTCCTTCATCGCTATCGCATTTTTGCAAATTGGTGGCGCGCGGATTGGCCGGTCTTCTGGAAGATCGTAAAGATTGGCACCCCGATCGCTCTTACCGTTACCGCTGAAGCCGGAATTTTTGGCGCCGCTGCCTTTATGATGGGCCGGTTTGGTGCGGCAGAGCTCGCGGGCCATACAGTCGCCTTGCAATTGGCCGCCCTCGCATTCCAGGTCCCGCATGGCGTTGGGCAAGCGACCACAATCAGAGTGGGCTATTTCTACGGTGCGCGGGACCAGCAGGGCATCAAACAAGCGGGTTGGGTCGCCATCGCTATGGGTGCAGGCTTTATGACTTTCACTGCACTTTTGATGCTGCTTGCACCAGAACTGCTTTTATCGATCTATGTCGATGTTGATGCAGCCCGCAACGCTGCGCTGGCCGGCTTTGCCATGCAATATCTCATGCTTGCAGCAGCATTCCAGTTGGCCGATGGCGTCCAGGCCGTCGCAGCAGGTGCACTGCGCGGCCTGCAGGATACGCGCGTTCCCATGTGGATTGCGATCTTTAGCTATTGGGCGCCGGGCATGGGGCTCGCCATCGGGCTTGGCTTCTTTACAACCCTCGCCGGCGTCGGCGTTTGGATCGGCCTAGCCGCAGGGCTGTTTAGCGCCGCAGTCTTGCTGACCTGGCGGTGGATGTTGCGCGAACGAATTGGCCTGACCGCTCGCCAATAATACCTCGCAAAAAAATTCTGCTCTATGTGTTGACTCTCGCATAGCCGGCCCCCATCTGCCCACCGCTGGCACTCTCAGGTGGAGAGTGCCAACAATGATATTCAACTCGTAAGAAGAAAGGTCATAAAAATGGCATTTCGTCCGCTCCACGACCGTGTCGTGGTCCGTCGTATCGAAGCTGACCAGAAGACCGCTGGCGGCATCATCATTCCAGACAGCGCTCAGGAAAAGCCCAGCGAAGGCGAAATCGTCTCCGTTGGCGAAGGCGCCCGTGACGATTCCGGCAATCGCGTTGCCTTGGACGTCAAGGCTGGCGACCGTGTGCTGTTCGGCAAATGGTCCGGCACTGAAGTGAAGATCGACGGCGAAGATCTGTTGATCATGAAGGAAAGCGACATCATGGGCGTGCTCGGCTGAGCGCAGCCCGAACGGCTTTTTCAAACATATTTGAATTCCAGGAGAAACCACAATGGCAGCCAAGGACGTAAAGTTCTCGCGTGACGCACGCGAAGGCATCCTCAAAGGCGTAGACACGCTTGCAAACGCAGTGAAAGTCACGCTCGGCCCTAAGGGTCGCAATGTTGTAATCGACAAAAGCTTCGGCGCACCGCGCATCACCAAGGATGGCGTTACCGTCGCCAAGGAAATCGAACTGAAAGACAAGTTCGAGAACATGGGCGCTCAAATGCTCCGCGAAGTTGCCAGCAAGGCGAACGACGCAGCTGGTGACGGCACAACAACAGCAACTGTGCTGGCTCAAGCCATCGTCAATGAAGGCATGAAGTCTGTTGCAGCCGGCATGAACCCGATGGACCTTAAGCGCGGCATCGATCTGGCGGTCGACAAGATCGTTGAGAACCTCAAAGGTCGTTCAAAGGACGTCGCTGGCTCCGATGAGATCGCACAGGTCGGCATCATCTCAGCAAATGGCGACTCTGAAGTTGGCGAAAAAATCGCAGAAGCGATGGAAAAAGTCGGCAAAGAAGGCGTCATCACCGTTGAAGAAGCCAAGGGCCTCGAGTTCGAGCTTGATGTTGTTGAAGGCATGCAGTTCGACCGCGGTTACCTCTCTCCTTACTTCATCACCAACCCTGACAAGATGACTGTCGAGTTGGAAAACCCGTACATTCTCATCCATGAGAAGAAGCTTTCCAACCTGCAGTCCATGCTTCCAGTTCTTGAAGCGGCTGTGCAAAGCGGTCGTCCGCTGCTGATCATCGCTGAAGACATTGAAGGTGAAGCGCTCGCAACGCTCGTCGTCAACAAGCTGCGCGGCGGCCTGAAGGTTGCTGCGGTCAAGGCTCCGGGCTTCGGCGATCGCCGCAAGGCTATGCTGCAGGATATCTCTATCCTTACTAAAGGCGAAATGGTCAGCGAAGATCTCGGCATCAAGCTTGAAAACGTGACACTCGGCATGCTCGGCGAAGCCAAGCGCGTTACCATCGACAAGGACAACACGACCATCGTTGACGGTGCCGGTTCGCAAGACGACATCAAAGCCCGCGTTGGTGAAATCCGCGCGCAGATCGAAGCGACCACTAGCGACTATGACCGTGAAAAGCTGCAAGAGCGTCTGGCGAAACTCGCTGGCGGTGTTGCTGTGATCAAGGTTGGCGGTGCGACAGAAGTCGAAGTGAAAGAGCGCAAAGACCGCGTTGATGACGCGCTCCACGCAACCCGTGCTGCGGTTGAGGAAGGCATCGTCCCAGGCGGCGGTACAGCGCTGCTTTACGCGACCAAGCAGCTCGACGGCCTCGAAGGCGCAAATGACGATCAGACCCGCGGTGTCGACATTGTCCGTCGCGCGCTGCAGGCACCAGTACGTCAGATTGCCGAAAATGCAGGCCATGACGGTGCAGTTGTCGCTGGCAAGCTTATGGACGGCAATGACGAAGGCCTCGGCTTCAATGCTGCAACCGACACTTACGAAGACCTCGTGAAGGCTGGCGTTATCGACCCGACCAAGGTTGTTCGCACTGCGCTGCAAGATGCTGCGTCCGTTGCTGGTCTGTTGATCACCACTGAAGCAGCCATCACTGATGCTCCGGAAGACAAAGCAGCAGCACCTGCAATGCCTGATATGGGCGGCATGGGCGGTATGGGCGGCGGCATGGGCTTCTAAAGATGGCCTGAGCCTGTCGAAGGGCTCACACGCTCGTACAAAAGTAAAAGAAGGGCCCGGCAGAGCGATCTGCGGGGCCCTTTTTTGTGCTTTGCAGCAATTTGTCGCTGACAAACCACTGCTCATCGCAGCGCAGAATCTCAAGACGTATCTGTCCGTTAAGCCTGTGCAAACTTTAATTACTGTAGAAGCAATGCTCATGCGCAGATACGCAAAACGACTTCTGGCTGGATTGATGGTGCCGCTTATCGCGGTGAGCGCCCCTGCAAGCGCTCAGCAAAACCAGCTGGAAGCGAGCTTTGACCAAGCATTCGGCACGGAAGTGCGCGCACCGCAAAGTTTCAAGGCGATCTACGACAGCGACTTTGAACAAAGAATCGCTCGAGTTGCCGATGGCAGCAAAGGCCGGATTGGTGTGGCGGCGGTCGACCTGTCCACCGGCGAAGAGATTTTCGTGCTGGGTGATCAGAAGTTTCCGATGGCTTCGACCAGCAAGATCGCAGTGGCTGCGGCCTATCTGGAACTGGTTGAGCAAGGCAAATATTCGCTGACCAGTGAATTCCCGCTACTCATTCCTATCCGGTCAGCGAAATTTTCCAGCCCGGCAGCTCCTGTACGCAAGGGCGAGTACATGTCCGCGATCGACTTGATCGAGATCATGATCACCCGCTCCAGCAATCCTGCGACAGACGCGTTGCTGGCAGCCGTGGGCGGCACAGACAAAGTCAACGATTGGGTCGCGCGCCAAGGTATTGAAGGTTTCAGCATTGACAGGGACATTGCAACACTTGTCCGCGACGATGGTGAATTTGATCCGGTATCATATATTGACGAGCGTGACGCTGCGACGCCTAAAGCCATGCTGGAGCTTCTAACCGGCCTCTATCAAGGCAAGTTCCTAAAGCCTGAAAGCCGTCAGGTCATTCTAGAGGCCATGAGCCGTACCCGCACAGGCAAGCGCCGGATCAAAGGCAATATGCCTGAGTTTGTGCAAGTCAGCCATAAGACCGGCTCGCTTAACAATACTTCATCAGATGTAGGCTTTATGCAAGCACCGGATGGCCGGACTGTTGCGGTGGCGATCTATGTTACCGGCCAAGGCACACGCCGCAATCGCGAAGCGCGGATCGCTGAGATCGCACGCACATTGTATGATGGTTTTGCGTCAAAATCGCGCACACCGCGCGTTTGGACGAACACTGGCGGCTGATAGAATTCTCGCCACCTGTATTGGGCCCGGCAGGCATGCGGGCTAATCAACTAAACACAAAAAGAAAGGGCGGCACCATCTGGTACCGCCCCTCTTCAAATTCGCGTAGGAATTTGGCTGCGAGGATTACTCAGCAACTTCTTCCATTGCTTCTTCAGCAGCTTCAACAGCTTCATCAGCTGCTTCTTCAACAGCTTCGCCAGCTTCTTCCATAGCTTCGCCAGCTTCTTCCATAGCTTCACCAGCTTCAGCTGTTGCTTCTTCTGCAACTGCTTCTGCGTCAGCCATTGTGTCTTCAGCAGCAGTTTCTGCTTCTGCACATGCTGCGAGGCCAAGAGCTGAACCAGCGATTGCGGCAGCAAGAACGATCTTACGCATAGATTTGATTCCTTAAATCAGCGAGTTAGTATCCGCCCACTGGTCCCCCCGCGGACGAACAAAACGATCTCTTTAAGAGGTCATTCTGTCCTTCCTGAATAATGGCAGCTTTGTGGCAGTGCAAGCGGAATCGTGTGATTTGGCCTTTTTTCCGCCTCAATTGGCCGCGCAAAAAATGCTGCTCGTCCGCCATTCTTCGAGGGGAACGGAGCTTCAAGCAACTCAGTGGAAAACCACTCGCTGAATGTCTCCAATACGCCTTATCAGCGCGGCTGCTGACTGCTAGCAATCAGTTATGGCGGACAAGAATCACCTCTATCTGGTTGACGGCTCATCCTACATTTTTAGAGCCTATCACAGACTTCCACCGCTCACCGATCCTGAAGGCACGCCGGTTGGTGCGGTATACGGCTACACAACCATGTTGTGGAAGCTGGCCGATGATTTGGATCAGGCCGAGGGACCGACCCATATGGCGGTAATATTGGACAAGGATTCCAAGAGCTTTCGCAATGACATCTATCCTGAATACAAGGCCAACCGTCCCCCGCCACCTGAAGATTTGGTCCCGCAATTTCCTTTGATCCGCGATGCCACCCGCGCCTTCAGCCTGCCCTGTATCGAACAACAGGGCCTGGAAGCAGACGATCTGATTGCAAGCTATGCCCGCGCTGCACAGCGCGAAGGTTGGGATGTCACAATCGTTTCCTCTGATAAGGATCTGATGCAGCTGGTCGGCGAAGTCGCCGGTGCCCGCATCGACATGCTGGACACAATGAAGAGCCAGCGCATCTATCTGGAAGAGGTCGAAGAGAAGTTCGGTGTCGCGCCAGAGCTGGTCGGAGATGTTCTCGCCTTGATGGGCGACAGCGTCGACAACGTACCGGGAATTTATGGTGTCGGGCCTAAGACAGCGAGCAAGCTTATCGCGGAGCACGGCTCGTTGACGGCGGCGCTCGATCAAGCGCCTGACATGAAAAAGTCGAAGCTGAAAGAGCGGTTGATCGAAGGACGCGAGGATGCAGAGCTAAGCCGCGTTCTTGTTGCACTCAAGGAAGATTGCGATCTTCCTGAGCCACTGGACGCCTTCAAGCTTGATGGAGTGCCACCTGAACCGCTCGCTGCGTTCCTTGAAAAGCACGGCTTCACTTCGCTCTTGAGGCGGCTCGGCGCTGGCGCAGGGAGCCCTGACCGGCCTAACGATCTTAATCCTGCAAAAGCGCAAACCAAAGGCGCAGAGGGAACAGATCAAGGTAGCGCCCAGCCATTACCCGACATGCCGGCCATTGACCGCAGCGCCTATGAAACAGTGCAAACTCAAGAACGGCTTGAGCAATGGATTGAGCGGGGATTGGCGGCACGGCTTATCGCGGTAGACACAGAGACGTCTTCGCTCGATGCGATGCAAGCAGAACTGGTCGGCATCAGTCTGGCATTGGGGCCCAATGATGCTTGCTATATTCCGCTGGCCCATGGCGGGAGCGATATGTTTGCCGAAAAGCCGCAACAGATTGAGCGTGACGCGGCGCTCAAACAGCTTGCTCCTCTGCTCAGCGCGGACAGCGTGATCAAGGTTTTGCAGAACGGTAAGTATGATCTCAATGTGCTGGCTCGCTATGGTCTTTCGGTCAGCCCGGTCGAAGACACCATGGTCGTCAGCTTCGCATTGGATGCAGGGCGCGGAACAGACGGTATTGGCGGCGGGCATGGTATGGACGAGCTCTCCGAACGTCATCTCGGTCACACACCGCTTGCCTTCAAAGACGTGTGCGGAACCGGAAAAAAGCAGATACCGTTTGGTGAAGTGCCCCTCGACAAAGCAACGGAATATGCAGCGGAGGATGCTGACGTTACCTGGCGGCTTTATCAGCATCTAAAGCCTCGGCTGGCGACAGAAGGCGGATCGCGTGTTTATGAACGTGTCGACAAGCCGCTTATCCCGGTGGTTGCGCAAATGGAGCGCCATGGCATTAAAGTTGACCGCGCCCGGCTAGCCAAGCTCTCAGAAGAGTTTGCGGTCGTGACTGCTCGGCTGGAAAGCGAAATCCACGAAATCGCTGGCAGCGAATTCACCGTGGGAAGTCCCAAACAGCTTGGCGAAGTCTTGTTCGATACGCTGGGGTATAAAGGCGGCAAGAAAGGCAAAAGCGGCCAGTATTCAACCGACCAGAGCGTGCTGGAACGCCTCGCCAGCGAAGGCGCAGAGATTGCAAAGAAAGTGCTGGAATGGCGTCAGCTTACCAAGCTGAAATCGACATATACCGACGCGTTGCAAGCCGCGATCAATCCTTCGACGCAGCGGGTCCACACCAGCTATTCCTTAGTGGGTGCGCAGACGGGCAGACTCTCTTCGACCGATCCGAACCTCCAGAATATTCCGATCCGAACAGCAATTGGCAGGCAAATCCGCGAGGCTTTCGTGCCTGAGGATGGCAATGTTTTGCTGGCAGCAGACTATTCGCAAATCGAACTACGTCTTGCAGCGCATATGGCAGATGTACCGACTCTCAAAGAGGCATTTGCAAATAGAGAAGACATTCACGCCCGCACAGCTAGCGAAATGTTCG
>WTKI01000227.1 GCA_011524425.1 Altererythrobacter sp.
AATTGTTTCTATACACCGCCATGCCTGCACTTTGAGCGGTTCCCCAAGATGCGGGAAGAGGCGCGTCCTCATCAAGGATCTGAGCCATAAAAGCAGCTTGGGACGCGGCGAGATTCATACAAGCGCACTTTCACAGCATCGTTCACCCAGTGCCCGGGCTCGATCCAATTCTTGTAGCAGTTCCGGCAGCGGCGGGATCTTGTCATCACGTTCGATCATCGTCGCTACCGGCTGCGGCAACTTGGCCAAGGCCTTGGCGTAGAGGTCCCAGACTGCCTCACATACTTCACGATCATGCGTATCAATAATCAGATTGCGCTCAGGGGTTGCAGGATCATGGCCCGCAAGGTGAATCTGGCGTACGCGATCAAGCGGCAATCCATTGAGATAATCTTGCGCGCTGAAGCTGTGATTCTGTGCAGAAACATAGACATTGTTTACATCCAGCAGCAGGTAGCAACCCGTGCGCCGCGTCATCTCCGAGAGAAATTCCCACTCCGTAAGTTCGTCATCGGGAAATGCGAGATAACTCGATGGATTTTCGAACAGCATCGCTCTTCCGATCGTGTCCTGCGCCATAGAAATATTGTCGCACACAACGTCCAGCACCTCTTGCGTAAGCGGCAGCGGTAGTAGGTCATGACTGTTATGAGCGCTGGTCCGGGTCCAGCAGAGGTGATCACTCACCCAGAGCGGCTCAATGCGATCGGCCAGCGTCTTCAGCTTTTTAAGGTACGCTTGGTCCAGACCATGGGCTGATCCGATCGACATGGACACTCCGTGCAGAATTACAGGATGCTTGGAACGCGCTTGTTCCAAAATCCGCAAGGGTTTACCGCCTTCAACCATATAGTTTTCAGAAATCACTTCGACGAAATCGACATCGACTTCGCCTTCCAGAAAATCAGCATAGTGCTCGCGGCGAAGCCCAAGACCAAATCCTGCGAATGGCTCGATCATCTTACCGGGTTGTGATTGTATGGTGGCCATGATTGCGTTCATTACTGTGGGAATAGGGAGCTAGAAATGCGGCCCGGCACCGCTTGAGGGTCGGGGGTTGGGTGGATGCCGGGCCGCATAACCGAGCTTAGCCGTAGCCAAGATCGCTTTTGGTACTGCCAGCGACAAGATATGAAGCGATTGTCCTGGATAATTCGGTTATTTCCATCCTTAAGAAAATCACAGCGTTCAAACTCGTCCGCTTGCTGCACATCTTGAATCAAGATCGCACAGGCGACGAGAGTAAGTTCGGACCAACTCGCCACTTCGTTACAATCAAAAAAATTAAACGTGGCTGTAACGGCCAACAGCATCAGCGCGAACTAGCAGTCAGTTCCGGCACACGTGTCAGAGCACAAAATGCAAACAGTTCAATACGACCAACATAATGGAGAAGATCCCCATGAAGACGAACTCAATCGCCGCTCTCGCCGGCCTCGCAATGACCGGCGCCGCTGCAGCTACTTTGATGGCCAGCCCGGTTGCCGCTCAATCTGGCGGAAAAGAGAAGTGCTACGGTGTTGCTAAAGCTGGCAAGAACCATTGCGCGGCAGGCCCAGGCACAACTTGCGCAGGCACCTCCACTCGCGATTATCAGGGTAATGCCTGGTCGCTCGTAGACAAAGGCACTTGCACCAGCATCGAAACGCCAAAAGGCAAAGGCTCACTAACGCCGATCAAGCGCTAAGCGTTTGACCAAGGAAGCTCGCAGGAGGAACTGAAATGATCAGTGTGATTGCACAATATGACAGACTGGTGGGCGGGTTGTCCGGCCGCTGGCTCGAAGGGCTCGCACTGCTCTTCACTCGAGTTGCTCTTGCGGGCGTCTTCTGGCGCTCTGGCAGGTCAAAGGTAGAATCTGGAACTTGGCTACAAGTTTCAGAGGATACGAATTTCCTGTTCGAGTACGAATACACAGGCGTGCCGCTGCTTTCCCCCGAGGTGGCGGCACCGCTCACCACATATGCAGAGCATTTCCTTCCGATCCTCTTGGTAGCCGGGATAGCAACGCGCTTTTCCGCATTGGGATTGCTGCTTATGACTCTCGTCATCCAGTTCTTCGTCTATCCCGACGCATGGTGGACCGTGCATATTATGTGGGTCGCCATGGCGATGGTGCTAATTACCAGAGGCGCTGGCCAATATTCGCTGGATGCGGCATTGTCCGCTATACGCAAGTCATGATTGCCGACGAAGCCACTCTCGCCCGCCTTATGGCGGCCTCTCAAAAAGGCGACAAAAGCGCTTACAACGTCTTGCTGTCTGAAGCAGGCCTGTGGCTTGAGCGCTATTTTCGACGGCGCGTGCCACCACATCAACTCGATGATTTGGTACAGGACGTGCTGCTTGCCGTTCATAACAAGCGCTCAACTTGGGATAGTACTCGGCCTTTCCTGCCTTGGCTGGCAGCGATCGCTCGATATCGCTGGGTCGACCATTTGCGTAAAGTCTACAAGCACGAAAGTGACCTCTTGGAAGACAATGACGCGATCGAGGAAAGTGACGAAGAAGCCATCGCTGCCCGCGTCAGCCTCGAGCGACTGTTTGTCCACCTGCCAGACA
>WTKI01000261.1:0-3580 GCA_011524425.1 Altererythrobacter sp.
ACTTCAGGTTGCAGGATATAGCGTCCTGAAATGATCTTGTTCGAAGGCGCTTCTTCCACCGGCGGTTTTTCAACCAGCCCTTTAACTTCTGTCAGAGCGCCTTCGGCTGCGCCCGGATCGATCACGCCATAACTGGACACTTCCTCATGCGGGACTTCCAGCACGCTGATCAGATTGCCGCCAACCTGCTCATAAGCATCGACCATCTGCTTCATGCAGCCAGTACCGCCCTGCTTGCCGATCATCAGCTCGTCAGGCAGGAAAATCGCAAACGGTTCGTCGCCTACGATAGCGCGTGCGCACCAGATCGCATGGCCAAGCCCCATCGGCACCTGCTGGCGCACGGTGATGATATCGCCGGGCGTTGCACGGGTCGGTTCAAGCACGCCCATATCCTTGCCGCGCTCGCTCATGGTCGTTTCCAGCTCGAACGCCATGTCGAAATGTTCAACAATCGCCGTTTTGCCGCGACCAGTGACAAAGATCATTTGTTCAATGCCGGCCTCGCGTGCTTCATCGACCGCATATTGAATGAGCGGACGATCCACGATGGGCAGCAGTTCCTTCGGGATCGCTTTAGTGGCAGGCAGAAACCGCGTGCCGAGGCCTGCGACCGGAAAGACAGCTTTTTTGATGGGTTTGCGCGTGTTCATGTAGTGTCCGATAAGAGAAGAAATTAACTGGCGTCAACTGCCACGACATTATGGCGCGGCAATGACGGTTGCGAGAGCAAGTGAATGGTATAAAGCGAAAATATGGACAAATTGGTAATCAAGGGCGGCAAACGCCTAACCGGCACGCTGCCTATCTCTGGCGCGAAGAATGCCGCACTCACACTGATCCCCTGTGCGCTTTTAACAGAAGAGCCGCTGACACTGCGCAATCTGCCGCGGCTGGCAGATATTGATGGCTTCCAGCATCTTATGACGCAATTCGGCGTGACCGTCAGCATCGCAGGGTCTCGCCCGGAAGATTATGGCCGCGTGGTCACTTATGAAGCGCCGCGCATTACTTCGTCGGTTGCGCCTTATGATTTGGTCCGCAAGATGCGTGCCTCCATCCTTGTGCTTGGACCTATGCTGGCGCGCATGGGCGAGGCCACAGTGTCCATGCCGGGCGGATGTGCAATCGGGAACCGTCCGATTGACTTGCATTTGAAAGCTCTGGAAGCGTTCGGCGCCGAAATCGAACTCGCGCAAGGTTATGTGAAAGCGGTTGCGCCTGATGGCGGATTGCCCGGCGGCGACTTTGATTTTCCCGTTGTCTCGGTTGGTGCGACGGAAAATGCGCTGATGGCAGCGGTGTTGGCCAATGGCACAAGCCGGTTGTTCAACGCCGCACGCGAGCCTGAGATTGTGGACCTGTGCAATTTGCTCTCCGCGATGGGCGCTGAGATTGAAGGCATTGGGACCTCTGACCTCACTATCCATGGCGTCAAGCGCTTGAACGGGGCGACTTACAAAGTGATGGCGGACCGGATCGAAGCGGGGTCCTATGCCTGCGCAGTAGCAATCACAGGCGGCGAAGCGCGGCTTGAAGGCGCAAACGCGCATGACATGGCTTCCACGCTCCACGCACTGCAAGCGATCGGTGTGGAGATCGAAGAGGATAAAAAAGGTATTACAGTCAAAGCCAATGGCGCGCTGAAAGCGACAGATTTGACCACAGCGCCGTTCCCGGGCCTCGCCACTGACATGCAAGCCCAATTGATGAGTTTGCTGACAAGAGCTGAAGGCACCAGCGTCTTGAAAGAAACGATCTTTGAAAACCGGTTTATGCATGTGCCTGAACTTGGCCGGATGGGCGCGGATATTGCCACCGAAGGGCGCACGGCCATTGTGAAAGGCCCGGTTGATCTGACCGGAGCTGAAGTCATGGCAACCGATCTGCGCGCTTCTATGAGCCTGGTGATTGCCGGACTAGCGGCTGAAGGCGAGACTACTGTGCGCCGGCTGTATCACTTGGATCGCGGTTATGAGCGGCTTGAAGAAAAGCTGCAGCTGCTGGGCGCTGATATTGAGCGGGTCGGCGACGATTAATGGCTGACTAGCCAGATCCGGATTGCGCCTGCCAGGCCGGGCGGTGTCTCGGACTTGAAACGCTCTTCGTCAATGTGTGCGACCAGTGCGTTGATCGGCATGCCTTGTTCTTCCGCTGCCTCGCGCAGCATATCCCAAAAGACCGGTTCAAGACTGATTGACGTCTTGTGGCCAGCGATCTCGACTGAGCGTTTTACGGGTGGATGGTAAGGTGCTGCCATGAGGTTTGAGCTAACATACAAAATTCGCAAAGTCCCCAAGGCTGGGTTGGGCTGGCACAAGATATAGGTCCGATTCCCGCTCATGGACCGCAAAATAGCTCTGGCCAGGGTGGTTTGAGCCATGGAGCAGCTTTGAAAGCCGGGCACAGATTAACGGTTCGCCGCACAGCGCCCTCACACCAACTGCCTGTCCCTTGCGCTGCACGCTTTCGTTCATCTAACAGCAAGGTTAATACGGACACTCAGCCGCGATATGGCGTCCAAAAGCTGTCCCCCGTTGTAACAGTTACCAATCCAGTTGAGTGAAATGAGAGACCCGGACACGCCATGATAAGCGCGGACGGACGCCACACCGCGATCATGACAAGCCGGGCAAGTGAGTTTTTGAAGGAGTAAATAATGCGTACCATAACCAAGACATCAGGCGCTCTAGTCCTGGCTGCAATGGTGGCCATGCCGATGTCAGCTAACGTAGCTGCCCAGAACACTTCTGGCGATGTCCTCACAACTGTTGTTGGCTCTGCGCCAGCGGATCTCGAAGGCTTGCCAGAGGGTCCAGAAGTTGAAGGCTTCATTTCCGCTCGTAACTCGGACAAGATGCAAGTCACGACGCCAGGCGGCACGAACACTGTCGTCACTATCAGCTCTGGCACTGAAATTCGTGCTAAAGGTGGTTTCCTGGGTCTGAGCCGTGATCGTCTCACTTCTGAAGCGCTTCTCAACGGCCTGCCCGTCACAGTGAAGACTGTGCGCTGGAACAACGGTCTTGTGGCCACTCGCGTTGCGGTCAGCAACAAGGACCTCAAGACCGCTGAGATGATCCGCACCGGTACTAACCAGCGCTTCTCTCAGAACGAGCAGATGATTGGCGAGAACGCAGAAGGCATTACAGCTAATGCTGCCGCAACAGAAGCTCTGCGTGGCCGTGTTGCAAACATCGACCAATACAACATCAAAGGCACGACCAACGTCTATTTTGACACTGGCAAGTGGCGTTTGACGCCTGCTGCCCAGCAGGAACTGTGTGAAGCTGCTTCAGAAGCCGAAGGTCTCGACAATGCGCTTTTGCTGGTCGTTGGCTATACCGATTCGGTTGGCAATGAAGATTACAACCAGGTGCTAAGCGAGCGTCGCGCAGGCAAGGTTGTGAACCACTTGCAGCAGAAGTGCTCATGGGCTCCATGGCGCATGCTGACGCCAACCGGCATGGCAGAATCTGATCCGCTGGCGGACAACAGCACAGCAGAAGGCCGTGCGCAGAACCGCCGTGTTTCTGTCAATATTCTCGTCAGCAAGGCTGTCGACGAAAGCTAAGTTCAG
>WTKI01000261.1:3680-13442 GCA_011524425.1 Altererythrobacter sp.
ACGGCCGCCACCATATCGGTGTCGATATAACCTGGCGCAATCGCATTGACTGTGACGCCGAACTTGGCTCCCTCTTGCGCCAGCGCTTTGGTAAAACCGTGAATGCCAGACTTGGCTGCGGCATAGTTTACCTGGCCGTACTGGCCCGCCTGACCATTGATTGAACCGATATTGACGATACGGCCCCATTTGCGTTCGCGCATTCCCGGGAAACAGGCTTTGGCCATATTGAAGCAACCTCCGAGGTTGATTCTCATCACTTCGTTCCAGTCGTCAAAGCTCATCTTGTGCAATGTGCCATCGCGTGTGATGCCAGCATTGTTGACCACAGCATCGATCGGCCCGATGTCAGATTCAACTTTCGCACACCCTTCCAGACAGGCCTCGTGGTCACCCACATCCCATTTGTAGCTTTGAATACCGGTGTCTGCCTTCAACTGCTCTGCAGCTGCATCATTTCCGGCGTAATTGGCGACAACCGTAAAGCCATCTTGCTGGAGCTGTTCGCAAATGGCGCGTCCGATACCGCGTGTGCCGCCGGTTACAATTGCTACGCGAGTCAACATTAGTCTCCCAAGTGCCTGGTTATACAGATGACCTAGCGCTGCCCTTGCGTAAGGCAAAGCAAAACCCGCGACTCAAAGGGTTGAATACGAATTTACAGAAGAAAGCGGCTTAGAAGCGGAACTGCGTGCCGACGTAGACAGACTGGCTGTCTTGTGCAGAGTCTGTCAGCGGAGCGAGGCGGTCCCGCTCTTGGCTCAAGCGCACACCTGCCGTCACGTCGAGGTTGCGCGTGATTGAGAACGCGCCGCCCAGATCAACTGACTGACCGCCCAGCGCTTCAAATGTGCCGGCCGCGCGGCCCACCTTTTCATTGCCTTCAAGCGCAATACGCGGCTGAAACCGGCTTGGCTTGTCGTTCGCGCTAGGTTGCGCTGGGCCGAAATCGGCCAAATCGGGCATGTCGATATTACGCACGCTGTCAGGCAGTGTGACCGGTTGCGCAAAACTCTGATATCCGCGCGCGATACCCAAATTGAATTTGGTTGGCGCAATAGCGGCAATGCCTTCGCCCGCACCTGGAACACTATCGATCGCTTTACGCAGGCTGATGGCCCGCGCGGTGTCATCATCGACACGTACTGCAACTGTGACAGTGCGCTCTCGGGCCGATCGGTCAGCGGGTGTGAAACGCACACCATCAACGCCGGCTTGATCAGCAATCCGCAAAGCCAGTTCCGGATCAACAGAAGCAGGCGTGAATATACCGAAGCCTGTGCCGGCTTCCTGATCGGCCGGGCTATTCAGAGAGGCCACCGCAAGACCTGCAGAGGGCAGGCCGAGCGACAAAGCTGCGGCAGCAGCAAGCAAAGGCAGCTTGTGCCCTGCAAACTTGCTGAATTTGCCCCTCTTCGTCATTGCTTGCCCTTTGCTAAGCGGAATTTGCCGCTATTCGACTCGTACTGATTTACATCTTACAACTGAACCGAACCTGACTATCGCATCCGGATATGGTTCGAAAGAGACTCAGCCCCTAGATATTCTTACTTATCCGTATCATGCGGGGGAAAGCAACCGAGTCGCTTCGTTTCCGCTTCACCTCTTTGCGCCCTGTTGCAGACTCTCCACAATCTAATTTTGGCAAATTAACCGTAGAGCGGAAGCGGTGTGCTTTGTTCACCCCTAATACAGGCGCGCAAAGTGCATAAGCGGGGCACAAATCGAGCAGCCATACCGGCGAACTGTCAGCGATGCCTTGTCGCGGCGGCTAAGGCGGGTATAGAGCGATACAGAGACCCGGCTTTGAACGATGGCTTACCCTGTTCAGAGCCAAACTAGCTAAGGACCAAACTTCGCCATGAGCGCAAAGATCAGCAATGTGAGCCGCATCATCCGCAATGTTACTTTGGGGGCAACCTGCCTTGGCCTTGCTGCCTGCGGAGGTTCCGATCGGCCTCGCGCTGACCTTGCTGCGTCACAGATCAACACCATTGGTGTGAATTCCTACCTCTGGCGCGCCGCGCTCGATACCGTCGCATTCGCACCATTGCTGCAGGCAGACAGTGCCGGCGGCGTTATCGTGACTGACTGGTACGCTAACCCCAGCAATCCCAACGAACGGGTTAAAGTGACTGTCGCGATCCTCGATCAGGATTTGCGTGCTGATGCTTTGCGCGTTGCTGCAAGTCGTCAGGTTGCTCAAGGTGGCGGCTGGGTCGATGCGCCTGTGCAAGCTGCAACGGTGCAAAAGCTAGAGGACATTATCCTCACTAAAGCGCGCGATTTGCGCCGCAAAGCTGTAGCCTCCTAAGCCAATTCACCCTAACGGGGTTCTCATGACTGATACGCGTTTCGATCCGTCCACTGCTGACGGGCGCTGGCAGCGTGCCTGGGATGACGCCGGGACATTTGCTGCTGACAGCAATTCGCCAAAGCCCAAGAGCTATATCCTGGAGATGTTCCCTTACCCTTCGGGCCGCATCCACATGGGCCACGTGCGCAATTACACCATGGGCGATGTGCTGGCGCGCTATAAGAAGATGACAGGCCATGAAGTGCTCCACCCGATGGGCTGGGACGCATTTGGAATGCCGGCAGAAAATGCTGCGATGGAAAAAGGCGTGCATCCAGGCGGCTGGACGCATTCCAATATCGATACGATGAAGTCGCAGCTCAAGCGGCTGGGCTTTGCGCTTGATTGGACACGTGAATTCGCAACTTGTGATGCGGAATATTACGGGCATGAACAGGCGCTTTTCATCGATCTTTATGAAGCGGGGCTCGTTTACCGCAAGGAAAGCGAGGTCAATTGGGACCCGGTTGACATGACTGTGCTCGCTAACGAGCAGGTCATTGATGGCTGCGGTTGGCGTTCAGGGGCGCCGGTTGAAAAGCGCAAGCTCAATCAATGGTTCTTGAAGATCACACAATTTGCGGAAGACCTGCTTGAAGGGCTGGGCGAGCTCAAGGATTGGCCGGAGAAGGTCAAGCTGATGCAGGAAAACTGGATCGGCAAGTCAAGCGGTCTGGAATTCGCCTTCGAGCTGTCAAACGGTGAAAAGCTAGCGGTTTATACCACGCGCCCCGACACGATTTTCGGGGCGAGCTTTGTTGCAGTCGCGGCCGATCATCCTGTCTCGCAAAGTATCTCGATCGGCAATCCCAACACGCAGAAATTCATTGAACTGTGCAAGCAAGGCGGGACCACTGCGGCAGAGCTGGAGACAGCAGAGAAGCTCGGCTTTGACACCGGGTTGACCGCCAAGCATCCGTTCACTGGCGCAGACCTGCCGGTCTACATCGCGAACTTCGTGCTGATGGATTACGGTACGGGCGCAATCATGGCCGTGCCAGGACACGACCAGCGCGATTTTGAGTTTGCGAATAAATACAATCTGCCGATCCCGCGCGTGGTCGCTGCCTCTATCGAAGATGCAGCCAAGCCATTTGACGGTGAAGCCGAGGCAGGCGACGGGGTGATCGTCAACTCCGACTTCCTGGATGGCAAAAGCGTGGTGGATGCGAAAGCCGATGTCATTGCGCGCGCTGAGCAAGGCGGCTGGGGTAAGGGTACAACCGTGTGGCGTTTGCGCGATTGGGGCGCAAGCCGCCAGCGTTACTGGGGCACGCCGATCCCCTTCATCCACTGCGAGACTTGCGGCGTTGTCCCGGTCCCTAAGGATCAGCTGCCGGTGGAGCTGCCAGAAGATGTCGACTTTGCGACGCCAGGCAATCCGCTGGAACGACACGCGAGTTGGAAACATGTCGCTTGTCCCGCTTGCGGCAAGGACGCTGTGCGCGAAACAGATACGCTCGACACCTTCATCAATTCCAGCTGGTATTTTTTGCGTTTTGCAAGCCAGCCCGATGATGCGCCCTTCGATTCAGAAGAAGTCGCCAAGTGGCTGCCGGTGGGCCAATATATTGGCGGTATCGAGCACGCGATCCTGCATTTGCTTTATGCGCGTTTCTGGACGCGCGCCTTGCAGCATGTCGGCAAGCTCGATTTTGCAGAACCTTTTGCATCGCTTTTCACGCAAGGCATGGTCACCCATGAGACCTATTCGCGCGAAGAAGATGGCCGTCCGGTTTTCTTCACTCCAGCTGAAGTTAATCGCGGCGGAGAAACTGCAAGCTTGAAGGCCGATGGCGAGCCGGTCGATATTGGCCGTGTCATCAAGATGTCCAAGTCGAAGAAGAATGTTGTCGATCCCGATGATATCATAGCAGAACATGGCGCGGATGCGGTGCGCTGGTTCATGCTCTCAGACAGTCCCCCAGAGCGCGACCTGCCATGGTCTGCTGCTGGTATCGAAGGGTGTGCCCGTTTCGTTCAGCGCTTGTGGAGGCTGTTCGGTCAAGTCGGAATGGGCGGCGCCGGGGCCGATGCGTCGGGTGACAAGGCGCTAGATCGCAAGGTTCACCAAACCGTCGCCGCGGTCGCGGAAGATATCGAAGCGCTTTCATTCAACAAGGCCGTGGCGCGGATCTATGAACTGACCGGAGCGATCGAGAAGGCGGAGCCTTCCGCCAGTCGCTCTGAAGCTATCCGCAAGCTAATCCTGATGGTCTCGCCAATGATGCCTCACTTGGCTGAAGAAGCATGGCACAAGGACTTTCCTGACATGCCGCTGGTTGCGGACGAGCCTTGGCCGGAAGTTGATCCAGCGCTGCTCGTTGAAGACGAGGTCACCATCGCTGTGCAGCATATGGGCAAGTTGCGCGATACGCTGACCGCCCCCAAAGGCGCTTCGAAAGAAGATCTGGAAGCGCTCGCTTTGGCAAGCGAAAAGGTCCAGCGATCAATTGATGGCGCGCCTTTGCGAAAAGTGATTGTTGTGCCGGACCGGCTCGTGAATATTGTGACCTGATGTTACGCACGCTTGCCTTTGCCCCTTTTTCGATGCTGCTTGCTTCGTGTGGGCTGCAGCCGCTTTATCCAGGCGGTGGCAGCGCGAGTGTAGCGCAGGGCCTTTCTGCTGTCGCAGTCTCGCCAATGCCGGGCCGCGCTGGCTGGTTGATGCGCAATGCTCTTGAAGAACGTTTGAGCGTTGCAGGCTCAGCCGCACCGCAATACCGGCTGGATGTTCGGCTCGACGATTCTCTTGAGGCTCTGGGCGTGCTTAACGATGACACGATCAGCCGTGAAAGGCGGATTTTGCGCGCACGTTACCAACTGATTGATACTGTGTCGGGGGAGATCCTGCTCGATGCGACTTCAGGGGCTGACGCAGGTATTGATGTGGTGTCCAGTGAATATGCAACCATTGCCGCTGAACAGACGGCGCTGGAAAACCTTGCAGAAGAAGTCGCCGACCGGATCGTGACACAAGTATCGCTCACTTTGCGCGAGCGTGCGCAAAGCGAATGAAGCTCACGCAGAAGAATTTTGCATCGCAAGCGGCTAAGGCAGCCGAGGCTTGCGGCATCTTCTTCTTTTGCGGTCCCGATGAAGCCGGTGCCTCTGCAGCGGCTGCGAAAGTCGTATCCCTGCTTCCGGATCCGGGCGAGCGCGTAGATCTTGCAGGTTCAGCCTTGCGCGCTGATCCCGCTTTGCTGGGGGACGAAGCCCGGGCAACTTCGCTTTTTGGAGACAAGCGCCACCTTTTGGTGCGCGCGACAGGCGATGAAGCGCATGATGCAATCAAAGCGCTGATCGAAACAAGCGAAGCCGATGCTGGCGAGGCTTGTCCAGTGCTGATTGTTGCGACCTCTGCCACAGACAAATCGCGCACAGCCAAGCTGCTGGAAAAGCGCAAGGATGCTTGCGTCGCTATGTTTTACCCACCGGACATCGCCAGCGTATCGGCCAGCGTGCGCGGCATGGGCGATGTCGCGGGCCTGAATTTACCCGGCCATCTGGCAGAACGGATCGCGCGCGGCGCTGGGCTCGATGTGCGGTTAGCGCAGTCTGAAGTCGACAAGCTTGCGCTTTACCTCGACGCAGCGCCTCAAACCCCCAAGCAGGTTCAGGCAGAGGACCTTGATGCCATCGCTGCAACCACAGAAGAAGACGGGTTCATGCCGCTTGTGAACGCAGTGCTTAGCGGCGACATAGCGCATCTGGATCGCGAACTGGCAAGGATGAAGGAGCTGCGCATCAATCCGGTTGGCTTGCTGCTGGCGGTAGAACGCCGCGCAGTGCAATTAGTGAAGATTGTCGCGGCATTGGGGCCGGGGGGATCGATCGACCGGCTTGACCGCGGGCAACAGGCCCGGCTCGGCATTTTTTGGCGCGATGCGCGCGATATTCGCGAACAATTGAAGCATTGGCCGCGTGTTCGCCTCGATCGTCTCATCCAGAGGTTAACGCAAATTCACCGTGACTTGCTTGCCAACAGCCAGTTTGCTGACACACTGTTGGCTCAGGAACTCGTGGAAATTACCCGTTACGCCGCTAAGCGCTCGTAAATTTCCGCTTCTAGGCGCTTGTTATCGGAGGATAGTTGGCGCACAAGGGATTGGCGGCTCCAAAATATGAATAAGCCCTTCTCGCATCTTTTGCCTGAGGCTGTACAAAGCCACGCAGAGATCAGGCCAGCACCGTCGCTCGAGCGGCGCCGTTTGCGCGCCTATATTGCGATGCTAGTGATCGATCTGGGCCTTATCCTGCTCGGGTTCGCACTTGCGGGATTTGCGTACACAGGGCGCTGGTGGGAAGCGCGGGCGATGATGCAGGCGCAATTGCTGCTGCCGATTTTCTATACCATCGCATTCTACAATGCGGCCTATTCGACCCGGGCATTGGAACGCTGGCGGTTCGCTTCGCGCCAAGCCTTGATTGCATTGGTTATCGGTGCAGCGTTGTTGAACTTCATCGCGTTCTACATGAAGACCAATGCGAATTTCTCGCGCGTGACATTTACGCTCGGGCTGGCCCTGAGCGGCGTGATGATCATTGCGACTCGCAAGCTTTTGTCTTCGTTTTTACGCAATCTGTGGGGCGGCAAGGTTCGCAACGAGCTGATCATCAATGATGGCGGCCCAACATTTTGGCTGCCCGGGGCGCAGACGCTGTCGACGGAAGAAACGGGCCTTTCTGCCGAACGTCATGATCCATTTATGCGCGATCGCCTCGGCAAGGTCATGCGCAATCAGGACAAGGTGGTTGTGTCGTGCCCTTATGAAAAGCGCGAAGACTGGGCCTATTTGCTAAAATCTACAGGCATTCATGGTGAAATCGTAAGCGAGCCGGTGCACCGGCTGGGTGCATTGGGCGTGATGCGGTATGATCAGCAAGAGCGCACTACGCTGGTCGTTTCAACCGGTCCGCTGGGGATGCGTTCGCGGATTATGAAGCGGGGATTTGATCTTGCTGTGGCAGGCGGCGCATTGTTGATCCTTGCTCCGCTGCTTGTTCTTATCGCGATTGCAATCAAGTTTGGGGACGGAGGCAAGGTCTTGTTTGTCCAGCGCCGTCTGGGACGCGGGAACACTTTCTTCAACATGCTGAAGTTTCGCACAATGCGCGAGGCTGCGCTTGATCAGGAAGGGCAAACGTCGACTGAGCGCGATGATGATCGTGTCACGAGGGTCGGACGCTTTTTGCGCTCGACGAGCCTCGATGAACTCCCCCAGCTTATCAATGTTTTGCGCGGCGAGATGTCGATTGTCGGTCCGCGCCCGCATGCATTAGGTAGCCGCGCTAACAACAAGCTGTTTTGGGAAGTCGATGGCCGGTATTGGAAACGCCACGCCCTTAAGCCCGGCCTGACCGGTCTGGCGCAAGTGCGTGGTCATCGCGGGAGCACGGAAGTCGAGAAGGATCTGACGGACCGGTTGCAGGCAGATCTGGAATATCTCAATCACTGGTCGCTTCAGCGCGATGTCGGTATTGTGTTAAGAACGCTCAGTGTAATGCGGCATCAAAACGCGTACTGAGAGACGCGCTCGATCAGTTCCCGCCTGAATTTTGCGGCACTGCAAAGCTGCCACTCACCCGTCCGCCTGAGGTTTCGCTTCCCGCTACAGGAGAAGACCCTGCTGCGCGGCCATCAACGCTTGAAACACCGCTATTAAGGTCGATTACCAACCGTCCGCCGTTCAATGTATCGCCGCCACGATTGATGCGGACATTGCCGGCCATTGTGATGATCTGGCGGTTAAAATCATAGATGGCTGTGTCCCCGCGCGCAGTTTCGCTGCCGCGCGTCACTGTGACGCCGCCAATCGCTGTAATCCGCTCAATGCTGAGCTCTCCGGCATCAGAGTAATTCACTAGAGTTCTAGCAGCGCGCACAGTCAGCCCGGCCTGCTCTATCCGTACATCGCCTGACAAGACCACACGGTTCTGGCGGTCCTGCAATTCTATTCGGTCAGCCGAATAGGATACCGGCGCTGATGAGTTATGGCTCGCAATTGCTTGCGCGTGCAATTCGATCCCCGCAAACAGCAAGGCCGTTGCAGTAAAGCTGGCCAGTGCCAATTTTGCAGACCGCTTAGTGGCAGGCAAAAGAGATACAGAATTTGACATTGGTCCCATCACTCCTAAGGCCGCTGCAATTCGCCGGGTTTCATAGTGAGCTGTGCATCGCCTGTCAGCGTCACAGTGCGCGCATCGATGTCCGTGCGGATAGTCTGAGCAGAAAAGCTTCCGGCAGGCACTGCCCCTTCCACGCCTTCACTGCCTTCCATCAACCGCGCTTCCAGATCGACAGTGACGCCGCGTGCAGTCATCGTGTAGCCGTCTGCCGCCAGCAATCGGACAGATCCGATGACATCGACCCGTTCAGCGTCGATATCATATGCCCCTGCATCCGCAGTGAGGCTGGCTGGACCGTCCGGTAAGGTTAGCCTTGCCACCAGATCTTGCATGCGCACGATCCCTTCCGCGCTTGATCGTTGCACAGCTTCGCCTGCAGTAAGCGCGAAGGGACGGCCTTGATTGTCTTGTCCGCGATACATTGCATTGTCGACCGACAGGCGTTCATCGATCATCGCAACCTTGTTGCGGTCAAGCAGAAAGCTCACTTCGCCGCGAGGGCTAAGCGGTGTGATCACCATAAATGCAGCGAGAACGCCCACGCCGATCGGCAAGGCCTTTCTAAGAAACTGAACCAGCTTGTCATGCGAACCGCCTGGCGCAGCAAAGTGCTGGCGCTGGCTGCGCAGCTCCTGTGCTTCCGTAGTTTCGATTCGCCGCTGAGTGCTCATAGTTTGCTTCTATATAGGGGCGTAGTTCGCGCCATCATGAATGGCTGAAAATATCGTGTTCGCTCCAGCCTGCAATATCCAGGCGCGCGCGCGTCGGCAGGAAGTCAAAACAGGCCTGAGCCAAGTCCATCCGGCCTTCGCGTTCCAGACGCTTCAACAGCTCATCGCGCATACGGTGGAGATATCGCACATCGCTGGCGGCGTAATCGCGCTGCGCATCGCTCAGGTCAGGGCCGCCCCAATCGGATGATTGCTGTTGCTTGGACAAACTTTCGCCAAGCAGTTCATCGACAAGATTTTTCAGCCCATGACGGTCTGTGTAGGTCCGAACCAGCTTGCTCGCGATCTTTGTGCAAAATACCGGAGCCGCCATAACCCCAAGATAATATTCAATCGCCGCCAGATCGAAGCGCGCAAAATGATAGAGTTTCAGGCGAGCCGGATCAGCCAAGACCTTTTTTAGGTTTGGGGCAGAATAGTCGCTTTGCGGGTCAAAGCGCACCAAGTGCTCATCCCCCGTCCCGTCACTGATCTGAACCACACACAAGCGGTCGCGATGTGTGATGAGGCCCATGGTCTCTGTATCAACAGCGAGCGGTGCATCGC
>WTKI01000020.1 GCA_011524425.1 Altererythrobacter sp.
AACCATTCGCGACCTTGCCTCCCTCTCCCCGCAGTTTGCCGATCGGCCACAAGCCAATGGCCTTCTGCAACAAGCTCTCCGGCGTTGATGCGGGCGATCAGGTCGGCATTGGTCGAACCCGTCTCAGGGACAAATTCTATCAAAGCGTGAGAAACAGCGCCTCAGACGCTTTGCTGGCGAGGTCACCTAATGACGGTGTCAGGAGATAGCCTAAGGGTGAAATGATCGCACTTGTGATCAAGAGCAAAACCCAATGGCTGGTCGCACTCTTGCCGGTAATGACGTCAGCTGGATCATCGAACATGATGATCTTGCAAACCTTCAGATAATAGAACGCACCGATAACGCTGGCAGCGATGCCGATTGCGGCAAGAATAACCAGATCCGCTTGAACAGCGGCTTGGAAAACCACAAATTTGCCCCAGAACCCGAATAGCGGCGGGATACCCGCAAGGCTCAGCATCAGGAAGAACAGACACCAGCTCAGCAGCGGTTGCTGTTTCACCATCCCCGCCATGCTGGAGATGCTCTCAACATCGTTGCCATCGCTGTCCTTCAGCATGAGTACGGCGACAAAGCTTCCCAATGACATCGCTACATAGATGAAGAGGTAAACGAGCATTGCGCTCGCGCCGGCTGCGGTTGCAGCGGCAAGACCAATCAGGATGAAGCCGACATTGTTGATCGAGCTGTAGGCCAAAAGACGCTTGATATTCTCTTGGCCGATCGCGCCCAACGCGCCGATAACAATCGAAAGCAGCGCGATGAAGATGACGATCTGACGCCACGCATCGACTTGTCCTCCGAACACATCGAACACAACCCGCCCCATCAGTGCAACAGCAGCTACTTTGGGCGCAGTGGCAAAGAAGGTTGTGACAGGTGTTGGCGCGCCTTCATAAACGTCTGGCGTCCACATGTGGAACGGGGCCGCTGCAATCTTGAAGGCAAGACCTGCCAGCACAAACACCAGACCAAATAGCGCGCCAGTGGACAGATCGCCGCTTAACGCGGCTTTGACGCCGGCGAAGTCGGTCGAACCTGTAAAGCCGTAAATCAGGCTCATACCATAAAGCAGAATGCCGGAGGCGAGCGCGCCAAGGACGAAGTATTTGAGACCCGCTTCGGCAGAACGCCTGTCATCGCGCAAGAAAGCAGCAAGCACATAGGCGGCAAGTGAATTGAGTTCCAACCCAAGATACAAAGTCAGGAAATCTCCGGCAGAGACCATGATGCTCATGCCGAGTGTCGCCAACAGCACCAATACCGGATACTCGCTACGCAGCGCATCGCGTTTTTCGAACCATGACGGTGCCACAATCAGCGCGCCGATCCCGGCGAGATAGATCAGTGCTTTGGCGAATGCCGCATAAGCATCTGCTCTGAACAGCGTTCCGAAAGCGTTGGTTTCAACGCCCATAAGGCCGTCATGCAGAGTTGGAACCAGTGCAATGCCGGAAGCAAAAAGTGCAGCAACTCCAAGCCAAGTGATAGTGCGCGCAGGCTTGTCACCGCCCCAGGCAGCAGCAAGCAACAATGCAAGCCCTGCTCCGGTCAGGATCAACTCGGGAATAATGAGCGAAAGAGAAGTCTGGAGATCCATCAGTGCTCTCCCTCTTCTGCATGCTCAACAGAATTTGCGATCACGCCTGTAGGAGCACCAACGACCAGCTGGCTGTCATTTTCCGGTGTTGCCCGAGCTATCCGGGCATCCAAAGCAGCAATGTCAGCCCGCATGGGCGCGAGGAAGCTTTCCGGATAAACGCCCATCCAAAGAACCGCTGCTGCGATTGGTGCAAGCATAGCCCATTCGCGCGGATTAAGATCTTTCATTCCGGCTGCATCTTCATTGACCTGATCGCCAAATGCGACGCGGCGGTAGAGGTAGAGCATGTATCCTGCTCCCAGAATGATGCCCGTGGTGCAGACCAGTGTTACCAATGTTGAGACCTGATAAATTCCTGCGAGCGATAAGAACTCGCCAACGAACCCGCTCGTACCCGGCAAACCAATACTCGCCATGGTGAAAAGCAGAAAGAAAATCGCATATTTCGGCATGTTGATGGAAAGCCCGCCATAACGGTCAATCTCACGAGTGTGCAGACGGTCATAAATTACGCCTACACACAGGAAGAGCGCTCCTGATACCAGGCCGTGCGAAAGCATAACGATCATCGCGCCTTCAAGACCTTGAACATTGAAGGCGAACAGCCCGACCGTCACAATCGCCATGTGAGCGACCGAGGAATAAGCAATGAGCTTCTTCATGTCGTTCTGCACAAGCGCGATGAGGCTGGTCGCTACAACAGCAATCATAGAGAGAATGAAGACGAGCCATGCGAACTGCGCGCTGGCCTCTGGAAACATCGGTAGGCTGAAACGGATGAAGCCATAGCCGCCCATCTTCAGCAACACGCCTGCAAGGATAACCGAGCCGGCCGTAGGGGCCTGAACGTGTGCATCAGGGAGCCATGTGTGTACCGGCCACATTGGCATCTTGACCGCAAAGCTGGCAAAGAAAGCCAGCCACAGCCACGTCTGTGCCTCTGGCGCAAAGT
>WTKI01000114.1 GCA_011524425.1 Altererythrobacter sp.
AGAGCCCTCTGCCCCCAGCATGCCTGACCTTAGTTAGTCGCCGCATCTTCAATGACAGCCCCGATCATCATGAAGTCCCATGACTTAGATGCAGCATCACTTTCTGAAAGAAAGGGCGAAAAAATATCTGTTCATATGACGATCAAGGTGTGTTTGTTCACGTGCGATTGTAAATATCTTCGTAGCGCACAATGTCATCTTCACCGAGGTAACTACCAGTTTGAACCTCGATCAAATACATCGGAACCCGGCCCATATTGGCCATTCGGTGCTTCTCGCCGAGCGGGATGTAAACACTCTGGTTTTCGGTCACCAGCTGCACATTCTCGCCAATGGTCACTTCTGCTGTCCCTGCAACAACGATCCAATGTTCTGCGCGGTGTCGATGGGACTGAAGGCTAAGAACACCGCCCGGTTTAACCATGATGCGCTTCACCTGAAAACGGTCGCCGAGACAAAGCGTCTCATACCATCCCCATGGACGATGAAACCTTGGATACTCATCGGCTTGGGCAATCTTTGCTTGGCGCAGGACATCAACGACCGTTTTGACGTCCTGAACCCGAGTCCGGTCGGCAATCAGGACAGCATCGCTCATTGCAACGGCGACGGTATCCTTCAATCCGAGGCCGACCAGTTGCATGCCATCAATCTCTGAGCGCAGGTACCTGCCTTCACACTCCACTGCGGTTGCCGCGCCAGAAGTCGCATTGCCTGACTCGTCCGGCCCGGCAGCCTCCCACAATGCCTGCCATGACCCAAGATCAGACCAACCGCAATCTAGTGGCACGGCAGCGACCTTTTCAGCCTTCTCCATGATTGCGTAGTCGACTGAGATCGCGCGGGCACGCTCCCACGGCTCATGCGCCAGACGTGTGAAGTTCAGATCTCTCTCTCCGGCCTCTGTTGCAGCCCGGACAGGTGATATCAACTCCGGCGCATGTGTCTCGAAGGCTTCCAGAAAGTCCTTTACTTTTCCAAGGAATAAACCCGCATTCCAAAGGAATCTCCCTTCGGCAAGCATCGCTTCGGCACTGGCCAAATCGGGTTTTTCGCGAAACTTTTCAACAGCAGTCGGCCCTCGGGCCGGCCCCCCAAGCTCAAGATATCCAAATCCGGTCTCCGGTCGATCCGGAGTAACACCGAAAGTTACAAGTGCGCCTTCTTCTGCTGCCGACCGTCCTTCCTCAATCGCTTTGAGAAACGCTTCCTGATCTGTGATCACATGATCGGAAGGCGCGACCAGCATGAGATCATTCGATTGTTTCTCTAATTGCATGGCCGCTGCAAGGATCGCCGGTGCCGTATCCCGACCGGACGGTTCGACGACAACATGCATATCCATCAACCCGGTTTCGGCAGCTTGATCTGTGGCCATAAAGCGGAACGCTTCGGCCGTCATGATCAGCGGTGGCGCAAAGCCTTCACCTGCGAACCGTTTTAGTGTCGCTTGATAAAGCGAAGACTTTCCCAGAAGTGGAACGAATTGTTTAGGGTAGGCCTTGCGAGACACTGGCCACAACCGCGTACCTGAGCCGCCACAAAGAATAACCGGGTGAATCACTTGAACCATAGTTTTCCGTACCAAAAAGACCCCCGTTCTTGGTCTGCAATTTCTCGCCGGTCTGTCAACCTGAGATGCCGGGCTGGCTCAAAACCCCAGACAGCGTCGCCCAAAGGCCGCATCCGGTGCCAAAGGTGTTTCTTCGACACAACGAAACTCTATCTCTAAGGAGAATGCACCATTAACACGGTTGCCAAATGGCTTCGGAGGCAAAATGCGTATAGCGGTAACCGGCGGTGCTGGGTTCATTGGCAGCCACACTTCTACCGTTCTTCTAAAGGCCGGGCACGAGGTTCTGATCCTCGACAATTTTGCGAATGCCCGGCGCGATGTGACGGATCGCATCGCCCAAATCGCCGCGCGCTCTGCTGATGTAGTTGAGGTCGACATCACCAATGTGTCAGCACTCAAAGCAGCCATAACGCCTTTCAAACCCGAAGCCGTCATCCACTTCGCCGGGCTCAAAGCTGTTGGCGAAGCCATGGAACAGCCTTTGGAATATTATCGGGTAAACGTGGGTGGATCAGTCAATTTGTTTCAGGTTTTGAGTGAAATACCCTGTAATAGACTCGTTTTTTCTTCTTCTGCCACAGTTTACGGTGCGCCTGATGGAGTTCCGATACCCGAAACACACTCACTTAACCCAACAAATCCCTACGGGCGCTCCAAACGACAGGTAGAACAAGTCATAGAAGATTGGGGGCGCGCCAACCCGCAGCTTTCGGCTGTGAATCTGCGCTATTTCAACCCCGTGGGTGCCCACCCCTCTGCCAAGCTGGGTGAAGCACCTTCAGGCACTCCCAACAACCTCATGCCGTACATCGCTCAAGTGGCTGCCGGGCAGAGGAGTGAGCTATCGGTCTTCGGCAACGACTATGACACACACGACGGGACCGGCGTCCGCGATTACATCCATGTAGTGGATTTGGCCGAGGCACATCTTGCGGCTCTGGATCTGACAGGTCGAGAATCCGGCGTCACCGCGATCAA
>WTKI01000382.1 GCA_011524425.1 Altererythrobacter sp.
ATTGATACCAACCCGATCTATATCGACTATTTGCGCAAGACCATTCGCGATCCGCGCTTTCATGCGGTGCTGGGCTCGGCTGCGGATGTTGAACAGATTGTCACCGACCTTGGCTTTGAGAAGGCCGACTATGTGCTGTCTGGCCTACCATTCTCGACCTTGCCGTCGGGCGTTGCACCGGCAATCGCAGCCGCGACCCACCGGGTGCTGCGGCCAGGTGGCGGGTTCCTTGTCTATCAGTTTACGGCTGCTTGCCGCGACTTTATGGCACCCCATTTTGCGCGGATTGACCAAGGGTTTGAATGGCTCAATATCCTGCCTTGCAAGCTTTTCTGGGGCTGGAAAAGCCAAGCCAATGATGAAAACGCGCAAGGCTAGATAAGCAAATCCGGTTTAGTCGAAAGTCTTGCTCAATGCGTCCGCATCTGGTCCGGCTAGAAACCGGTGAATGCTAGCAAGCACCGCTGCATAGATCGCTGTCATTGCCGCGCCAAGCAAACTGCTCACTAGACCATTTCCAATTAATTCAATTTGTCCGCCGACCGCTGCCAAAATTACGCCGGCGATCAAAGTGATCAGCAGTAAAATGACAATCGCGATGACAAACAGAAGCACGAAGAATGCAAAAATCCGCAGGCTGTTGCCTTTAGTCAGAACCCATGAGCGGACCAGCGCTGTGAATGGATTGAGCGTTTGCTCGACTGCAATAACCGGACCGACAAGGCTGAGCTTGATCATCACATAAATAACAACCGGAAACGCGAGGAAAACCAAAAACGGTGAAATGACAGCCAGAATTCCAGCGATGGCGCCAAGCGCAATGACGGTAATGATTTGTGCAACGATATAAGATGGCAAGCCGGTTGCACCGCGTTTGAGTGCCTCTGATACAGTCGGTCGAGCGCTGTCCTTCAGCAAGGCGAACAGGGAAAGTAGGCCAATCATTTGCAAAACCGATATAAGGACGAAGATCCACCAATTGTCTGCGTAAATCGCTAGCATCGCTTCCATTACAGCATCTGAATTTGCCGGATCGATTTGCGGCTGGGCTGCGTCAGGCAGCAAAAGTGCAAATGCCAAAGACGGCAAGAAAAAGAACACGCCAGCAACAATACCAATGACGTCCTTGTTCGCTGAAAGCAGTGCTGTCGCATCGCTCCACGCTTGGCCTAAGTCCAACTTCATCTTTAAGCTCCCCATATCCGCGCGGGCTCCATCGCGCGTTTCCTCTTGATAAGCGCGAAGTTTATCCCCACGCAATGCTTGATGCAGACTGCGATGGAAAATTCAAGCGCGCCCGGGGTGCCTTTGGGCCTAGAAATCCAGCAGGATTTTGCCAGCGTGGACTATCGCGAGGCGCTGGCTGTGATGGAAGCGCGCAATTCCGCGATTTCAGCGGGCCAAGCGGACGAGCTTTTATGGCTGCTCGAGCACCCTCCGGTTTACACAGGTGGTACCAGTGCAGATGTCACAGAACTGCGCGACCCACGCTTTGATGTCGTCGAGACAGGCAGGGGAGGGCGCTATACCTATCATGGCCCAGGACAACGCATTGGCTATGTACTGCTGAATTTGAATGAGCGCGGTAAAGATGTGCGCTGCTTTGTACACGGGCTTGAGCAATGGGTCATCGATACGCTGACGGATTTTGGCGTCGAAAGCTGGGCTGTTGAAGGTCGGGTCGGCATTTGGACGCGCGACATTGACGGCGAGGAAGCGAAGATCGGAGCCATAGGTGTGCGTGTTCGGCGTTGGGTGACCATGCATGGTTTCTCCGTCAATATCGCACCGGACCTGTCGCATTTTTCAGGGATAGTTCCATGCGGCATCGAGGAATTCGGTGTCACCAGTTTGGCTAAACTGGGTTTGGAGATCACACCGGAACAATGGGACAAAGCTCTTCTCGCGCGGGGACAAGACTTCCTCGATCGGCTGTCATGTTCTAAAGACTCATCGGCATGAAGCAGATCATCCTAACTGTATTGGCGCTAGGCGTGGTTTCCTGTTCGAACGAGCCGGTTGAACAATCAGGCGATGGCGACCTGGAAGCAAAAGGCGAGATCTTAGGCGGTACTATCCGCGATGATATGCTGCCGCTTGAATCAGTGTCTTCTCAGTCGCCCCCACTTGCTGGCGAAGCAGAAAGGTTGGAGCGGCTCACGCAAGAGCGTGAGGAACAAGCAAGAGAAACAGATCTTGCGACAGAACCCGCGACAGAACCAGCGGATGGTCCGGTTTTAGAGACCGGCACAGCTGAAACGCCGCCTGCGGCAACATTCCCAGAAGAAGGCTAAAGTCTTAGCCCACCCCCATATTCATGCTTTCGAGCACCTGTCTGGCGCGATGCAAATCCGAGCGGTTGAGGACACGGTTGCCTAAGCGCACATGGTCTGAATTAGGGCTGCTAGTGAACTGCGCGACAACGCTTTGAGCGCGTGTCAATTCGCTTTCTGTAGGTGTGAAAGCCGCGTTGATTGCTTTAACCTGAGCTGCGTTTCTCGCGAACATCCCGTTAAAACCATCGGCACGTGCGGACATCGCCAGATTGGTGAATGTGTCTGCAGACGTCTCAGTGGGTTGAGCACTTTCCAGGGCTAGCAATCCGCATGCCTTGGCGAGCAAAACGATCTGTGCACGCGCGTGTGCTAATGCTCCAAACCATTCACCTGACCCGCTATATTCTCTGCGTGCGCTAATAGCCTCGGCAAGCACTGCGCTTTCCCAACTGAATCCGCCCAAGCGTGGTTGGATGTTTTCTGCAAACTGCCCTAATGATAACACCCCTTGCGGACGCGCTGCCACCAGAGGAATGATCTGCGTTGCCCCATGAGCAATACCGCTGCGTTGCTCTACCTCATAGACTTCAGAGGCAAGTTGTTGAACGTATGCGGGGCCCGGGACAGCCGGAAGAAAAACCCCTTCAGCGGCGCCGGCTAGCGCAGCGCGTAAATCTTCGCGCCAATGTTCTGATTCAATCGGAGATATTCGTACCCACCGTGCAAAATTCTGACCGTGGAGCACTTGCTCGCGATGGTTGCGCATCCAGTCCGCCGCGCGTTCACGGCCTTCAATGCGGGCGCTTTCAGAGCGAGCATGATCCAAGTCCAGCACGACTACGTCTGCGCCTGAACTAGCCGCATCCTCAAGCTGTTCTTCGTCCTCAGCCGGAACCAGCAACCATGACCGCATCGTCTCGCCTCCACTTAGCGGGACGGTTTGGTCTACTCAGCTGGCTGCAGCTTCCTCCAGCGTAGGGTAATCAGTGTACCCCGCTTCGCCGGGGAAGTACCAGCTTTTCGGCACGTCCCTGTTTGGCGCCCATTCTGCCCCTTTGCTGATCCGTGCAGGCAGATCAGGGTTGGAAATGAACGGACGCCCGAATGTAACAGCATCGCAAAGTCCGGCTTCAATATCGTTAACAGCAGCTTGCGCGTCATAATCGGAGTTAAGGATCAACGGGCCAGAATAGATATCTCGAATCATCGGGCTTTGTTTAGGCACATCGGTTTGCCCGAATGTACCATCCGGGCCGGGTTCGCGCAGTTCGAGAAAGGCAAGGCCTAGTTCTTCGATAACTTTTGCTGCGGCACTGAAGGTCGTTGCTGGATCGCTATCATCGCATCCTTGCGAATCCCCATTGGGTGACAAACGGATGCCCACACGATCTGTACCCCAGACATCAATGATCGCTTCGAGCACTTCGCGCATGAAACGTGTTCGGTTTTCTGCGCTGCCGCCATATTCATCGGTCCGGAAGTTTGAATTGTCGCGCAGGAACTGGTCGACCAGATAACCATTGGCGCCATGCAGTTGCACGCCATCAAAACCGGCAGCTTTCGCGTTCTGTGCTGCGCGTTTGTAATCGCCGATAGTGCGCGCGATGTCTTCTTTCGTCATTTCACGCGCAGGCTCGTAATCTTTGCGGCCTTCAGGGGTGTGCGTATGCCCGGGTGCTTTGGTTGCACTGGCTGAAACCGGAAATTCTCCGTTCAGAAAATAGGGATGAACCAAACGGCCCATATGCCAAAGTTGAAGAATGATAGTACCGCCCTCAGCGTGCACAGCTTGGGTGGTGGCTTTCCATGCCTCGGTTTGCTCGTCGCTCCAGATGCCGGGGGCTGACGGCCAGCCTAGACCTTCCACGCTGATCCCGGTTGCCTCTGTCAGAATAAGGCCTGCGCTGGCGCGCTGGCGGTAATAAGTTGCCATCAGGTCATTGGGAACAAACACCGGATCTGCCGCCCGTCCACGGGTCAGCGGAGCCATGAATATGCGGTTTTTCGCTTCGATTGCTCCCAGCTTAAGCGGCTGAAACAGGACATCGTGCACTTGGGCATTCCTCTCAAAAATTTAGATTGTGTTTCGCAACTGGCCATTTCAGCGCTAATTCGCAAGCATGCAAAATCAACAAGGCTCGAATTCGGCTTTGATTAGCCTAGGGCTTATCGCAGCATTGCTGATTGGAAACTGTGCATTGGCGCTAGGGCCCTGGCTCGTTCGCCTAGCCGATACTGGACCCGTTTCAGCTGGCTTTTGGCGGCTGTTTCTAGCGATTCCGTTTCTATTGATATTCGCGCAAGTGAGTAATCAGCGTCTTAGCGCAATTCCACCCAAGACCATGGCTATCGTCGCTTTGGGATCGGTTGCATTCGCGCTTGACCTTGCAAGCTGGCACATCGGGATCGGCCTTACACGGCTGGGTAATGCGACGTTGTTCGGCAATGGAGGCTCGATAATTCTTCTTTTCTGGGGTTTTATTGCTGCGCGCGTGGCGCCTCGAGGGTCTGAATGGCTGGCAATCATCAGCGCATTGCTAGGCGCAGCGATACTCATGGGACGCAGTCTTGATATCTCAACCCAGACCTTCATCGGCGATCTGTTTTGTCTGACCGCGGGGCTGCTTTATGCAGTTTACCTGTTGACGCTGAAAGGCGCGCGCGCGCATTTCGGAGGCTGGAGCCTGCTGGTCTGGGTCAGTCTGTTCGGTAGTCCCGTGTTGCTCGGCGTTGCGCTGCTACGGGGCGAGCCGGTCTGGCCTACTGACTGGACACCGATTCTGATCCTGTTCGTTTCTAGCCAGCTGATCGGTCAGGGACTTCTCATTTTTGCGATACGGCATTTTCCGCCTCTCGTCATCGGGCTGGCTTTGCTCACACAACCTGCAATTGCAGCGCTTTATGGCTGGCTCGCATTTGGAGAGGTCCTCGTTCCGCTGGACATTTTGGGCATGATACTTTTGGGCAGCGCATTGGTGCTATCGCGCGTTCACAGGCCGCAAGAATCACGAGGGACAGGCCACGATTAGACACGGTCCTGAAGGACCGTTCGATGAAAGCGATGAACTGGTCTCAGCGTGTTGGAAGGGTGCCTCCGGGGAGGACTAAACCTTGCCTAAATCGCCTTTACCAACTGTCCCGCTCGCCATTTCAAGCATCTTGTCCAGGCTCTTCTTTGCGTCCAGCCGCAGTTGCTCATCAATCTCTATGCGCGGCTCAAGATCACGCAGCGCGACATACAGCTTTTCCATTGTGTTGAGCGCCATGTACGGGCAGATATTGCAAGAGCAGTTTCCGTCAGCACCCGGCGCACCGATGAAATTCTTCTCCGGCAAAGCTTTTTCCATCTGGTGCATGATGTGCGGCTCTGTCGCGACAATCAGCGTATCGCCTTCAAATTCTTTGGCAAATTTGAGGATCCCGCTGGTCGAACCGATAAAGTCCGCATGATCAAGGATCGTCGGCGGGCATTCGGGGTGCGCGGCAATCGGCGCATCGGGGTGCTGCTCCTTCAACTTGAGCAGCTCTGTTTCGCTGAATGCTTCATGCACGATGCAAACGCCCGGCCACAGCAGCATTTCGCGATCAAACTTCCGGCTCAGATAGCCGCCCAGGTGACGGTCGGGGCCAAAGATGATCTTCTGATCTTCCGGGATCTGCTGCAGGATTGTCTCGGCACTGGAGCTAGTCACGATTACATCAGACAACGCTTTCACTTCGGTGGAGCAATTGATGTAGGTTAGAGCAATGTGATCGGGATGCGCTTCGCGGAAGGCTTTGAACTTTTCTGGTGGGCAGCTGTCTTCAAGGCTGCAACCAGCATCCATATCAGGCAGCACCACGATCTTCTCAGGTGAGAGAATTTTCGCAGTATCCGCCATGAACTTCACGCCGCAAAAGGCGATCACATCCGCGTCCGTGTCAGCCGCTTTGCGCGACAATTCCAGACTGTCACCTACAAAATCAGCAATGTCCTGAATATCAGGCGTCTGGTAATAATGTGCCAGGATCACTGCATTGCGCTCTTTACGCAGACGATCGATCTCAGCCAGCAAATCTTCGCCTGTTGGTACTCTGGTTTCGACGCTCATTCTCTAGTCCCGAATAATCAGAAATTTCTCTCATCATATAGGGACGATACGCCATTTTGCGAGCGATTTGAGATGTCCTGCTTTAAAGCGTGAAATCAGGTGGCAGAAATGCTTCCATTGGGCGTTCAGCTCCGGGTGTTCCTGCGATCAGCCATTCAGTGACCACCATGGCCGGTGCAGTGTGTGCGAATGCGGTGAAAGCGGCAAATACTCCAAGATAAAGCCCTAAGCCCCACCAATAGGCTGGGTGGACGCGGCCATCTTGGCGCCAGTCAGCGAGCATCCCGATAAACGGAAAGATCATCGTTGCAAGCGTGGTTATAGTCCAGGCGTGCGGTATCATCAGAGGCAAAGGCAGCAATCGTCCAAGGCCTGGCCCTGTCAGGATTGCCATTGCGCATAACATCAAGCGCCTATGCCATCCGGTGTAGCGGCGGCTCTTCAAAGACCACCATGCTAGCCCGCCGAAAAGCCACACTAAAGCCATGTTGCTCCAGAGAAACTCGCTCACATGAAAGAAGAACGGCCCGCCTGTGCGCTGCGCTACAACAATCATGATCATGCTGCCGGCAATCACCATGACAGGTATAAGCGCATAGGCCAGTTTCCCAAGTCTGATATGCAATTCGCGATTGCCGGCGCTCATCGTAAGATGCTGCGCGAGGTAAAGCCCGATCCAAGCCATGAAGATCACGCCATGGACATGGTAGGGCCAAGGCGAGGCAAAGCTGGACCTGCCCATCGCCAAATTCAGCGAAAAACCAGCGACAATCACGACAGACATGATCACCGCCATGACTGTAAAAAAGCGTGTTCCGTCAGCGCGCTGAGCGCCGGCCAGTGTTGCCATTGGATGTCCCCCTATATCCTGTACGCAAGGCTAACCGGACAAGCTTGTAGTCGTCAATTCGTTTGCCAGATGTCTTCTTGCTTTGCTGCCAGCCCGCGCTTCTCAAGATCGATGAGATGCGCGAGCACGCTCATCTGAGCGGCCTTGGTCAAGCGCGGGTCCAGTCCTTTATACATGTCGGGAATGAATTCCTCGAGCGGTCGCGCACGCTCGCCAAGCAAGCGCATAATCTGATTTTCACGCTGGCGCCTGTGCCCGACCATGCCGCGCACCAGCTGGCGTGGCTTCTCAATCGGTGCACCATGCGCTGAATAATAGACCCTGTCCTCGCGTTGCTGCAGTCGTTCGAGGCTTTTGAGATATTCGCCCATATCGCCGTCTGGCGGGATGACGACACTGGTGGACCACCCCATCACATGGTCGCCTGTGAACAGCGCAGCGCTTTCCTCCAAAGCGAAGCAGAGATGATTGCTGGTATGGCCGGGAGTATGGACGGCGCGCAATGTCCATCCTTCGCCAGTCATCGCTTCACCATCTTCCAGAACGCGATCAGGCGCATAGGTCGCATCAAAGGCTTCATCGGCGCGAGCGCCCCATGCAGCAAGCGCTTCATCGCTGATCACTAAAGGTGCGCAGCCGACGACAGGTGCGCCAGTCTTCTCTGCCAAGGGGGCTGCGGCTGGCGAATGGTCGCGATGCGTATGTGTGCACATGATAGCGCTGACTTTCGCATCGCCAACTGCCGCTAATATTGCTGCGATATGCTCTGGCTCATTGGGCCCCGGATCTATCACAGCCACATCGGCCGACGCGCCAACTATGTAGGATTGCGTGCCAGTGTAAGTGTAAGGCGAAGGATTAGGCGCAAGAACGCGCCGGACCAGCGGCTCGCATTGCTCTGCCTCTCCTGTGGGCCAAGGCTTAGGTGGTAATGCCATGGCTTGCATATGCCGCGCCATTCAGTTCATGTCACCATCACAAAAGGAGAGAGAATGTCAGATGTCTGATTTTATCCTTGTCTTGGACGAAGGAACGACCTCGACCCGGGCGATGCTATTCGACCATGCGGGCAAATTGCATCAAGTTGCGCAACAAGAGATTACACAGATTTACCCTGAGGCTGGTTGGGTCGAACATGACGCGGCTGAGATCTGGGACAAGACCTTGCAGTGCGCTCGCAAAGTGGTCGCAAAAGCGGGCGGGGCTGCGGCAATCGCATGCATCGGCATCACTAACCAGCGCGAAACGGTGGTGGCTTGGGACAAGCAAACCGGCGAGCCTTTGTGCAAGGCCATTGTATGGCAGGACCGCCGAACTGCAGAATTCTGTGATGATCTGCGCGAAGCTGGGCACGAATCCGAATTGCAAACGAAAACTGGATTGCTCCTCGATCCTTATTTCTCCGGTACAAAAATGCGCTGGATTCTGGACAATGTGCCAGAGGTGAAGGCCGCGGCCGATGCAGGCACACTCGCATTTGGCACGATTGAGAGCTGGCTGGTATTCAAGTTAAGCGGCGGAGCCCAGCATATTAGTGACGCTAGCAATGCTTGCCGGACATTGCTGATGCCGCTTGATGGCCAGGATTTTGATGCTGATCTGTGCGCGTTGATGGGGGTTCCGGTTTCGGCCCTGCCAAGTGTCGTAGACAGCGCTGGTCTATTGGCGCAGACCACCCCTGATTTGTTTGGGAGGCCCATTCCGATCACCGGGCTTGCCGGCGATCAACAATCGGCGACTATCGGGCAGGCTTGCTTGAATCCGGGCGAGACCAAGGCGACCTATGGGACCGGCGCTTTCGTGCTGACGAACAAGGGGCATGATATACCCCGTTCCGATAACCGATTGCTTGGCACGGTTTTGATGCAATTGGGCGGCAAGCGAACCTATGCGCTTGAAGGCTCGGTGTTTGTGGCCGGAAGCTTGGTTCAATGGCTGCGCGATTCCTTGGGCGTGCTAGATTCTGCCGCTGACACCGAAGCTCTGGCACGATCAATTGAAGACACTGGCGGCGTGACGATTGTCCCGGCGCTTGCGGGTCTGGGCGCTCCGCATTGGCGGGCCGAGGCGCGCGGTGTGGTTACAGGATTGAGCTTTGCGAGCGGCAAAGCCGAGCTTGCACGCGCTGCGCTAGAGGCCATGGCGCATCAAACGCACGACCTTGCGCAAGCGTTCGCTGCCGATGGTGCTGCCTGGGAAAGCCTGAAAATTGACGGCGGGATGAGCGCGAACAATTGGATGGCGCAGGACATAGCTGACATTCTTGATCTGCCAGTGGAGCGACCTGAAATGGTGGAAACTACAGCATTGGGCACTGCGATGCTGGCAGCAGTCGGTGCTGGCATGGCTTCAAACCTTCAAGAGGCTGCAGACGCCATGCGCGGCGAATTGACGCGGTTCGAACCGAAAATGAAGGATGCCATACGATCGGAGCGCCTAGCCCGATGGAAGAAAGCGCTTGCTGCTGCCTGAAATCAGATAGCGGTATTACGCCGAGCGCGTTTCTTTCTGCATTATCGCGCGTCCCAAGCGCTCATGCATGGCATGCACGTCTGGATGTGCTTCGAAGTCGCTCCGCCATGCTGAATCGAGCCGGAAGATCCGGCGATGGAGCCGCACCGTTTCATCAACTAGATCCCGACTCACCGGGTCCAGCCGCTCCAACTCTTCATCCAAGGATTGCTGGTCTTCCGGCAAAGCGCCGTGCTGACGCAGCTGCGAAGCATTGAGCTCTCCTGCAAAATAGGCGCGCTGGTTGAGCAGCCATGCCAGAATATGCATCATCCGTGTGGTCGCTTTGAGGCCTTCGCTTGAGAAAGTGAGCTTAGTCAAATCATCCTGCGCTCGATGCTCCTCGCCGAGCCCTTGCGCGAACACTGCGCGCACCTCATCGGCAAGGACCAATGCTTCTGTATAAAGCGACTCAACAATGGGCTTTGAAAGAGAAGATGTTCGGTTCATATTGCAATGCGTATCCACCACGCTGCGTTAACGCTACCTGATCAACCATCTTTTCCAGCGTTTGCTTTTGCTTGTCCCGTTCCGATACGATTTCGCGAATCTGAAGCAAATTTTTGGAGGCCCGAGCAGGCGGAATGACGGTCAACTCAGGCTATTATGTCGGGCAAAAGCACATCTTCAATCTGAGTGATCTGGTCTTTCAAAAGAAGTTTCCGCTTCTTTAAACGAGCAATCTGCAATTGGTCTGTAGATCCGGAATCGCTTAACGCGGCAATGGCTGCGTCCAAGTCACCATGCTCGCTGCGTAACAATTCCAAGCGTTTGCGAAGCTCTTCTTCTGTCACTGCGATGGGCTCCCGAAGTTCGATTTATCGCGATTCCGTCCACATGCGACGATTCAATGTCCGGAAACTCTTTTCAAGATAGGCGGGTTATGTTTTGATGACAATTCGCGGTTCGTCCGCGTTTGGACGAGTCGCTCCGCCAACAGGGGTTCCCACCCACTTGAGGAGACACTTTTATGGCATCGTCCCACGTCAACGCATTGCAATCCAAACATGCAGGTCTTGAAGCACAACTTCGTGAAGAGATGAGTAGACCTGCGCCAGATGCGAGAACGTTGCAGGACCTCAAGAAACGCAAGTTGCGCATCAAAGAAGAATTGGCTTCGTCTTAGAACATAGAGCGACGCCAAAGCCCTGCTTGACTGAGCACAAACACTCGTCCGACTTGATAGCCGCAGAATTTCACCTGCGGGAAAATACGGCTTTGCTCAAACGGCCATTCCGCATTTACTTATCCGTGTTATAGGCTGGAATCACGATGACAGCCGCAGATGCCGCCAGACAAATCCTGACCCGGTTACACGAGGTCATGGCTTCCCGCTTGCATGCGCAGGGGAAGCTGGATCGTGTCGTGGATACTATCGGCCAATCGCTCGATAGCGAGGTTTGCTCGATCTATCTCCTGCGCGAAGGCATGCTTGAACTATTTGCCACGCGCGGCCTTAATCAAAGCGCTGTGCACGTGACGCGAATGGCCATCGGTGAAGGGCTGACGGGCACCATTGCGGCCAATGTCGAGATGCTCAACCTTGCAGAGGCAAAAGCGCATCCTGACTTCCAGTATCGGCCTGAAACAGGGGAAGACAAATTTCACAGCTTTGCCGGTGTACCGATTGTTTATCGGGAACGGGCGGTTGGAGTGCTATGCGTCCAGCACGTCGATCCACGCCGTTATGAAGACATTGAAATTGAAGCGCTTCAGACCACAGCAATGGTCTTGTCGGAATTGATCGCGAATGCGGATCTGGTTGATGAAGAAGACGCAGCAGGGCTTTCCGCAGAGCAATCCGGTCCGCAAACCGTCAATGGTCTGTCACTGGTAAAAGGTCTGGCGATCGGACAAGCGGTGTATCACCAGCCCCGCGTGCAGATCGATCAGGTCATGGCAGATGACATCGAAGCAGAGCGCCAGCGGGTTTATCGGGCTTTCGACCGGATGCGAGAGCAAATCGATAATATGGCAAGCCAGGCAGAATTCGGCGTTGGCGGTGAGCACGAAGAAGTCCTGCAGACTTACAAGATGTTCGCTTATGACGAGGGCTGGTCGCGGCGCATCAATGAAGCGATTGATAGCGGCCTGACCGCCGAAGCGGCGATTGAGCGGGTTCAGCAGCGTACCAGAATGCGGATGCGTGAAATCGATGATCCCTTGCTGGCAGACCGTATGCATGATCTGGAGGACTTGTCGAACCGTCTGCTCCGCATTGTTTCCGGACAATTGGGCACAGCAGCATCGCAGGGCCTGCGCAAAGACACCATCTTGATTGCTCGCAATCTTGGCCCGGCCGAGCTGCTTGAATATGACAGACGCCGATTGAGGGGTGTGATCCTGGAAGAAGGATCGCTTACCTCGCATGTCGTGATTGTGGCCCGGGCAATGGGCGTTCCTGTCCTAGGGCAAGCGCGCGGTATTCGCGGCTTTGTTCGGGATGGAGACGAAATCCTGCTCGATACAGGCGTAGCGAGTGCAACGATCCGTCCGACATCATCGGTCGCAGAAGCTTTTGCGACCCGGTTCGCTAAGTCGAAAGAACGCCAAGCCGCCTACGCTGCGTTGCGCGATGTCGAACCCTTCACGCGCTGCGGCACCCGAATTCAAGTGATGATGAATGCAGGGCTGCGCGATGATATGAGCGCGCTCTCCATGACCGGCGCGGATGGAGTTGGCCTGTTCCGAACTGAGTTTCAGTTTCTAGTCTCTGCCACTTTGCCGCAGCGCGAGAAGCAGCTTCGGCTTTATCGTGACGTGCTTGACGCTGCAGGTGATAAGCCTGTGATCTTCCGCACTGTCGATATCGGCGGCGACAAAGCTGTGCCATACCTCCAGTCAGACGAGAGCCAGTTTGACGAAAACCCCGCTATGGGCTGGCGCGCTTTGCGCATGGCTCTGGAGCGCGAAGGCCTGCTCAAGGCGCAAGCCCGCGCATTGCTAGAGGCATCTGCCGGACGGTCTTTGAATGTGATGTTCCCCATGGTTTCCGAACCTTGGGAGTTTGATCAGGCTAAAGCGGTATTTGAAGACCAGCTAGCTTATCTCAAGAGCCAAAAGAAAGTGCTGCCAGACAGCATTCGCTATGGTGCGATGCTGGAAGTACCGGCGCTTGCTGAAACGCTGGACATGTTGCTTCCACGGCTCAGTTTTCTATCCGTGGGCACTAATGATCTGACGCAGTTCCTGTTCGCAGCTGACAGAGCCAATCCGAAACTTGCACAGCGCTATGACTGGCTTAGCCCAGCGATCATCCGTTTCTTGCGACGCGTCTCTAAAGGGACAGCTGGGTCGGATGTTGATCTGGGAGTGTGCGGCGAGATGGGAGGCCGGCGTTTGGAAGCTCTTGCACTGCTCGGCATAGGATTTCGCCGTTTGTCGATCACTCCTGCTGCCGTCGGCCCAATCAAGGAGCTGGTTCGCAAAGTCGATCTGGCAGAATTGACACAAGCGCTTGACGGATGGCTGGCTAATCCGGAAGCCAATTTACGAGCCGAGCTCAAAGCGTGGGCTGACGAACGGGAAATTGAAACCGATTGATCCCATTGCTGTATTGTCTGGATAGGCGAAGTGACGCATTGGCCGCTAGGCGCAGCCATGCCCCCATT
>WTKI01000067.1 GCA_011524425.1 Altererythrobacter sp.
GGTTATTGCGGCATCTTCCGGCGTAAAGGCGCCGGATTGCATGAACACCCGGACAAAAGCGCTGCCGGTAAAGAACAACGCAACGGCTGCGGGCACAGTCAGCAGCATTGCAAGCTCAACCGCATTGGATTGCAAGCGCTGCGCTCTTCGCGCTCTTCTTTCGCGATAAAGCGGCTTAAGGCAGGCAGGATCGCAGTGCCCAGCGCAATCCCGATAATGCCAAGCGGCAGCTGGTTCCAGCGATCGGCCATCGCAATATAGGTAAGGCTGCCGTCAGGCAGTCCGCGAATGAAAGCAAGATCGATGAACCGGCTGATCTGATAGACCCCAGCGCCAAACACAGCAGGGATAATCAACACAAACATTTCTTTTACGCGGCTGGTTATCTTTGGCCATCCAAACGGAATGGAGAAACCGGCTCGCCGCATCCAGAAGGTTAGCCAAACAAGCTGCAGCAAACCGCTGGCAGAGACGGCGATGGCGAGTAAAAAGCCGGTTGCCTGGCGCGTTTCCTCGCCTGAGGGCTGAGCAGCGCCCCAAAACAAGGCGCTAAGCAAGCAAATGTTGAGCAAAATCGGGGCTGCTGCCGCCGCTGCAAAGCGCGACAAGGAATTCAGCACTGCCGCAGTCAGTGTCGCAAGGCTCATGAATATAAGATAGGGAAATGCAATCTGTCCCATGGTGACAGCCAGCCCATAAGTCTCGCTGTCAGCCCGCATGTCCGCATTAGCGAAGAGCCACAGGATCCACGGCATGCCGACCATCATCAGCCCGCCGAATATAACCAAAACCGGCAGAAGTATTGCCAACACTTCGGAGGCAAAGCGTTTTGCTGCGTTTTCACCTTCCGTCATATGACGGTTGAACAGCGGGACAAATGCGCTCGCAAAAGCGCCTTCTGCAAACAGGCGGCGAAACAGGTTCGGAAGCTGGAAAGCGAGCTGCCAGGCATCGGCAACACCGCCTGCGCCCAGAACGCGTGCAAGCATAATGTCGCGGACAAAGCCGAATACCCGGCTGACAGCTGTCAGTCCGCCTATTGTTCCGACATTCTTCAGCAGGCTCATTGTCCCGCGCACTCCCTACCGTTCACCGCAGCATGTCGCAGGGCGATAGGCGGGTCAATCTTATGCTCATACTTCGCGCTGGATAGCATGAGCAGCTTTGCTTGGAATCAAGCTTCGCCTGCAGGCGGTGCGCTTGCTGCTGCTTCCTGCTCGCGCTTGGCTTGCAATTGCTGAACATAAAGGCCGTTGAAGTCGATCGGATCGATCATCAATGGCGGGAAGCCGGCATCGCGCACAGCATCGGCAATCACGCGGCGAGCAAACGGGAATAACATGCGCGGCGCTTCCGCGAATAGGAAGGCATGTGCTTGCTCTTCCGGGATGTTGCGAATGCCAACCAGACCGCAATAGGCCAGCTCGATCAAATAGGCATCGCCTTGTGAAGTCTTAGCTGTGATGTTCACTTTCAGCTCGACTTCTGTGACTTCGTCGCTGACTTTGTCTGCGCCGATATTGAACTGCAGATCGATATTGTGCTGCTCCTGCCACTGATAGACAGCAGGCGCATTTGGGTTCTCGACGCTCAGATCCTTGACATACTGCGTGATGATGCCCGCGCTTGGCTGATTGTCCGCGCCATTGGGCTGCGTTGCATCAAGGTTCAAATCGCTCAGGACGTCATTTTCGTCGGCCATGGTGTGTGGTCTTTCAATTAAGGAATTTCAGTTAAGGATAGGCTCAGACAAGCAAGTTTAGCTTGCAAGTCCTTCAATGCGGCGATGCGCCTAGCACTGCAGGTGCTTGCTCGCAACAGCGTCCTCTGTCGCCTGTTTTGCACCATCTGGCGGGTAATTAAGCAACGTGACCGTCTAAACCTGTGAAATGGGCGTAAATGACGTTGAGAATTTGTAATTCCCTCTTATGTAAGGCACGGAGGGGTTAATGAGCAGTCAGGGTGTAAATGGCTGCTAGAACAGGCTGGTTTTTTGTGATTGTTGAAATCGTCATCCTCGCCATGATCGCTGCCTTTTTGGGCCTGCGTCTGTATTCCGTGCTAGGCCGCCGTGCTGAGCACGAGGAGGAATCGATTCCGCATCGCTTTGATGCGGGCGATGAAGAACGTAATGGCGAAGCGACATCCAATGTCGCACAATTGCGCCCTGCACAGCCAACACAGCAATTGGAAGGCATGCTTCCTGCTGTGGAACGCGGCGTGCGCTCTATCGCAGCCGCTGACAGCAGTTTTGACATTCTGGCCTTTCTGGAAGGCGCCAAAGGCGCTTACGGGATGGTGTTAGAAGCGTTCTGGTCTGGCGACAAAGAAACGCTTCGCGAATTGTGCGACGATGATGTGTTTGCAAGCTTCTCCGGCGCTATCGATGCGCGCACTGAAGCAGGGCACACTCTCGACAACAAACTGATCCGGATCGAAGATCACAAGATCATGGGTGCGGAGATGGCCGGCGATATGGCGCGTGTCTCAGTATTGTTCGTGTCCGATATCGCCGCTGTTACGCGTGATGCGGATGGGAATGT
>WTKI01000339.1 GCA_011524425.1 Altererythrobacter sp.
CCGCCACGCGGTTTGCGATAATCTTCGGCAGCTGTTCGGTCTTTTGGGTTTCATTAGGGCTGTTAATAACTTGACCTGTTATGCGCCGTTTTAAGACAAGTCTGTTTTTCAACGACTTAGAGCGCAAAGTTAAGTTGCAAATATCGGGTTAACGGTTTACTAACGTTGCAACGCAGCATTCGGGGTGCTGCGATGCAAATGAGAGGCAACCGTGTCCACCACTGCAGCACTACATCCAGCGCCAATCGCGTCATTGAATATGGAAGCAGGGGCACAGGATCCTGACTCCGCGCAATACCTTGACCGTTTCCTTGCGCTTCTTCTCATTGTCTTCCTCGCACCGCTTCTCATTGCAACAGCGTTTGCGATCGTAGCGACGAGCCGGGGTAACATCTTCTTCCGCCAGGCGCGCATTGGCCGGGGCGGCAAGGAATTCACCTGCTTCAAATTTCGCACTATGGAAGTGGATGCTGAGCGCCGCTTGGAAATCTTGCTGCAAAACGATCCTCAGGCTCGCCGTGAGTGGGAACAGGATCAAAAGCTGCGTAATGATCCACGCATCACGCAGATCGGCCAGTTTTTGCGTAAGAGCTCCATTGATGAGCTGCCTCAGCTCTTCAACGTGCTGCGCGGTGACATGCGCTTGGTCGGCCCGCGCCCAATCGTAGACAGCGAACGGCACAAATACGGCCGGTACTTCCGCGAATATTGTTCAGTACGCCCGGGTATCACTGGCTTGTGGCAGGTAAGTGGCCGCAACGATGTCTCATACCGTCGCCGGGTTGCTTACGACGTGCTTTACAGCAAGCACCGTTCGTTCCTCGTCGACATCTGGATCCTGTTTGCAACGGTTCCATGTGTGTTGTTCCGTCGCGGTTCTTACTGAGCATACCGTAACGCACTTCACTGTTCCGCTAACGGATAGTGAACATCAAGATAGCGCTGCTTCCTTTGACTAGCCTGTCGTTACACAGGCTTAAGGCGCGCAGTAACGCTCTCGCTCTGTTGTTCAAAGCCAAAGTAGTGATGTTGTCCAAGCGCAATCCAAGCAGCAGGATTGCCCGCTTAATCGCTCTAGTTAGACAAAATATAGATAATAAACGGTCGGCTTAGCTTAGCTGACCCAAACAACGACTTGGTAAACGATCGCAACCCACATTAAACCACTTAATGCCATTGCTTTTGCCAACGCTGTAACTGGCAGTCGCACTCCGATCATTACAATTTCCTCTGCGCCCGTGTTATTTTCTTGCGTTTTTTGCCCCGAAGGGATGACCCTCGTAGACAATATTTCATTATGGTTAAAGCCCGGATTTTCGGGAGGCGCAAAATTTGCTTTTTCAGGAGGCGGCTTTGCTGGTTCCATGACACGCTTGCTCCAATCGCTCATAGGCATGAGACAAGCGTTTCTTGAAACTATCAATTCCGTATTCTTGCTTAGCTCGCATGGCTGCTGCAGCGCCTATCCTTGCGCGATCAGCCTGGGAATCAAGCGCACGCAACAAGGCCGCTGCATATCCATCCGCTGTCAGGTCTCCTAAATAAGCGGTTGAATTGTCTAGCACTTGAGTGTGGCTAAGAATTTCAGTTGCGACGATGGGTGTGCCGCTTGCCATGTAAGCGTAAACTTTCATGGGCGTATTGATACCTTTGATCCGCGGCGAACACAGAATGTCGGCCTGTGCCAAATAATCCATCAGCTCATTCAAAGGTCTCGGTCCCAAAAACCGGACATCGTTATCAAGTCCAAGCGTCTTTGCTTGCAGTGAATAGCTGTTAATACTTTCCTCATTTCCACCGATAATCGCCATATCCGGGCGCTTGTCAGGCGAAATTTTTGCCAGCGAATCGATTAGCAGGCCGATTCCCTGATAGTGATCGAGGTTCCCGACATAGAGAGCCAAGGGTTTTGTTTCCGATTGACGGATCGAAGGGACATGCGCGCCGGCGATATCATCCGATGGCGGCTCTGGCGCTATGTCTGGCAGAACGTGGACAGACTGCGCTCCCCATTCGCGCGCGCGATCTGCAATCGCCTCGCAAACCGGCAAGACTAGGTCAGCGCTGCGCACTGCGCGCTTTTCCAGCGCTTCCATCGCAGAACCGATAAAGCGCAGTTTGGAATATTTCTCGATCAATTGGTCACTGAGAACTGAATCCATATCGTAGACCAGCCGCGGCCCATTTCCGCGACATAGAGGCATCGCAAGGAACACAGCTTCTTCAACTGCATGAATCACATCATAGCGCTGCTTGCGGACCATCTTGATCATGGCCGCGCCGATCGCACCATCCACCAAGAGTTTTGAAACGGAAAAGCCAATGGGCAGGGTTTTGACGGATGATGCGCCACTTGCCCTGTGAATGGTGACCCCTGGCATAGAGACATCTTCGCCCAGATGGGTTGTGAGCAGATCCACTTCATGGCCCATCGCGCCCAAGCTCTCAGCAAGGTAGCGAACGGCAATTGGCGTTCCACGCTCGATGAAAAAAGGCTGAGGCGCTACGAGCAGAATACGCATTAGGCCGCATCCTTTGCAAA
>WTKI01000170.1 GCA_011524425.1 Altererythrobacter sp.
GTATAAGAGACAGAATAATGTCAGAAGTTGAGTCGCTCGCTCCCGCTAGCGGCTGGGCCGAATTGAGCATTCGAATAAGGGATTGAGTGATGGGTATGACCAAGGCCGCAATCGGGCTTTGTTCGCTGGCAGCTGGCTCTGTTTTTGCAATGACCGTCTCTTTCACGGCGCTGGCACAAACCAATGCCGCCTCACCGGAGGCTTTGGCGCAAGCCACCATACATCCTGAAATATGGCCTGAGATTGAACCGGTCCCGCTCGACCCAGCAATTGAAGCGCGCATAGATGCGATTTTGGCAGCGATGACTCTGGAACAGAAAGTTGGCCAGACGATTCAAGCGGATTCAGGCTCCATCACGCCAGACGAGGTGCGCGAGTATCGGCTCGGCTCCGTACTCAGCGGAGGCAATTCTGCGCCCGGCCCGCTGCCTTATGCCGATGCTCAGGCTTGGCTGGCCGCAGCCGACGCATATTGGGAAGCTTCAACTGACCCAGAAGGTGTTGAGATTGCAATCCCGATCATCTGGGGCATCGACGCGGTCCACGGGCATACCAACCTGCTGGGCGCCACCGTGTTCCCCCACAATGTCGGCTTGGGCGCAGCGAATGACCCCTATCTGATCGAGCGGATCATGGCCGCGACTGCCCGCGAGCTAGTAGTATCTGGCCACGACTGGACCTTCGCGCCGACGCTCGCTGTGCCGCGCGATGATCGTTGGGGACGCGGTTATGAGGGCTTTTCAGAAGACCCTGCTGTCGTGGTTTCTTATTCAGGACGGATCGTGGAGGGCCTGCAGGGGCGCTTTGGTGAGGAAGGCTTCCTCGCGCCGGGGCGGGTCCTTTCAGCCGCAAAGCATTTCACGGGCGACGGCGCGACCGACGGCGGGCGCGATCAGGGTGACGCCAGCATCACCGAGGAAGATCTGCGTGACATCCATACGCTCGGCTATATCCCCGCACTTAAAGCTCAGGTGCAGACCGTAATGGTCTCCTTTTCCAGCTGGCAAGGGATCAAGATGACCGGCAATCGAGCGCTTATCACCGATGTGCTCAAGGATCGGATGGGCTTCACAGGTTTTGTCGTCAGCGATTGGAACGCGCATGGCCAGATCCCCGGCTGCACTAACACCGATTGCCCCCAAGCGTTTAACGCAGGGATCGACATGTTTATGGCGCCTGACAGCTGGCGCGGGCTGTATCATTCAACGCTAGAACATGCACAAGCCGGCCGCATTCCACTGGCGCGGTTGGACGATGCCGTGCGCAGGATCTTGCGGGTCAAGCTGCACTACGGATTGTTCGAACGCGGCGCGCCCTCGAGCCGTCAGGGCGCGGGTGATGTCAGTCTGCTGACCAGCACAGCTCACCGCGATTTAGCGCGCGAGGCAGTGCGTAAGTCGCTGGTCCTTCTGAAGAACAATGGCGGTGTCCTGCCGCTTGCTGCTGACCAGCGTGTCTTGGTTGTGGGCGACGGCGCAGATAGTATTGCCAAGGCGTCGGGTGGGTGGACCCTTTCATGGCAAGGCGGTGCGCATGGCAACGGCGAATTCCCCGGCGGACAATCGATACTCGCAGGAATTCGCGAAACGGTTGAGGCCGCGGGTGGAACAGTCACTTTCGACCGAGAGAACAGCGGCACACACGAAGCCGATGTTGTCATCGCAGTCTATGGCGAGGATCCTTACGCAGAATTTCAGGGCGACCGTGATCATCTCGACTTTTCCGATGGCGCTTTCGACACGTCGACACTTGCTCGCTATCAGGACAGCGGCGTGCCTGTCGTTTCAGTCTTTCTTTCAGGGCGGCCCATGTGGGTCAATCCTGAACTCAACGCATCTGACGCCTTTGTCGCTGCTTGGCTTCCGGGCAGCGAGGGCGGTGGAGTGAGCGATCTCCTCTTTCGGCGTGACCCCGCTTTCGACTTTACCGGGCGGCTCTCATTCTCATGGCCCAAGCGATCTGACCAAGCGCAGCTCAATATCGGCGATCCTGATTATGATCCGCTCTTCGCCTTAGGATACGGTCTGAGCTATTCCGATAACATTGACCTGCCAAACCTCTCGGAAGCATCGAGCGTTGCCAGCAACGCTATCAGCACAGGCGACACCCTTTTCGCTGCTGGCAAAGCGCAAGGGCCGTGGTCGCTTTATGGGATCGTTGATGGCAATCAAACCCGTCTCAACACCAGCAGTTGGGACGGCGGCGCACTTATGATCGCCGGGTTTGATCGACTCGCGCAGGAGGATTCGCTGAGGATCGAATGGGCAAGCGCTGAACCAATTTTTCGCATCGCTACGCACGATCCGGTTGATTTCGCACGGCAAGCCAATGGAGCCATGGAGCTCGCATTCTACATCCGTAATCTTGATGCCTCGCCCGCGCGATTGCGATTTGCCATGGGTTGCGATGGCAGTGCATGCGACGAAGGTATCGAAGTCGTCGCAAGCGACAGCGAGTGGCACGAAGTGCGCATTTCACTGTCCTGCTTTGTTGAGCTCGGCGCGGATTTAAGTGCTATCAGTACCGGCT
>WTKI01000302.1:0-11321 GCA_011524425.1 Altererythrobacter sp.
CATCGAACAGGCTTTCGGCCAGATCATTGGCATGCTCAAAGCGCGCGAAAGCTTCTGCCTCATGCGAGCTCCATTCATTATAGAGCCGCGGCGCTCCCTTTCTCTTACGCGAATAGAAACCGGACTTAAATCGAGTGATCGGATCGCGAACTGAGAAGAAATATCGGGCACCCTTTGGCAGTGCTGCAAATTTGTCACCATGCCGAACCCGCACGAATTCAGCTTCGCCCTTAGATTGGACTTGCTCGCACAGGTTCCGAATTTGCGTGCCTGCATTCTTGCCGATGTGAAGGAAGAAAATAGCTCTACCGTGCGATCGTTCAAACGCGTCTTGGAATGGATCGGCAGGGGCCCTTTGATGCCCAAATGACCGGATCACTGGGCCAGCAATTCTTCTCAGCAAGCCTATTGTCTCACTCCCATTCAATCGTGCCTGGCGGTTTCGAGGTATAGTCATAGACCACTCGGTTGATGCCTTGTACTTCGTTGACGATGCGAGTGGCGACACCTGTCAAGAAGGCAGCGTCAAAGGGATACACGTCAGCTGTCATCCCGTCTGTGCTGGTGACAGCGCGCAACCCGCACACGCTGTCATAGGTCCGGCCATCACCCATCACGCCGACAGTCTTTACCGGTAACAAAACAGCGAAGGCTTGCCAGATCGCGTCATACAGCCCTGCCTTGCGGATTTCATCGAGATAGATCGCATCCGCCTTGCGCAGGATATCGCAGCGCTCCTTCGTGACTTCGCCGGGAATACGGATTGCAAGGCCTGGTCCGGGGAACGGATGCCTGCCTACGAACATATCCGGAAGGCCTAGCTCGCGGCCCAGATCGCGCACTTCGTCCTTGAACAATTCGCGCAATGGCTCGACCAGCTGCATATTCATCCGCTCTGGCAAGCCGCCAACATTGTGGTGGCTTTTGATCGTAACCGATGGTCCGCCTGTGAAGCTTACGCTTTCAATCACGTCGGGGTAGAGCGTGCCTTGCGCAAGGAAATCAGCCCCGCCGATCTTCTTCGCTTCAGCTTCAAACACATCGATAAAGGTCTTGCCGATGAATTTGCGCTTCTTTTCCGGGTCAGTCTCACCCGCCAGGCCGGAAAGGAACATCTCTTCTGCATCGACCACCACTAGAGGGATATTATAGTGGTCGCGGAACATGGTCTCGACCTGTTCGCGCTCATCCAAGCGAAGCAATCCATGGTCGACGAACACGCATGTTAGCTGTTCGCCAATCGCTTCATGGATCAGGATCGCAGCAACTGAACTGTCAACGCCACCAGACAGGCCGCAAATGACTTTGCCATCGCCAACTTGCTCGCGGATCTCGCGCACTTTCGTCTCGCGATAGGCAGCCATGGTCCAATCGCCTTTGAGCCCGCAGACATGGTGCACGAAATTGGCGAGCAACTTTCCGCCATCAGGGGTGTGCACGACTTCAGGATGGAATTGCGTTCCGTAAAACTTGCGGCTTTCATCAGCGATGACGGCAAACGGCGCACCGTCACTCGTCGCAACGATTTCAAAGCCGGGTGCAAACTGTGTCACTTTGTCACCATGGCTCATCCAGACCTGATGACGCTCGCCTTCCTGCCAGAGACCCTCAAACAGAGCGCAAGGCTTTGTGACAGTTAGAAAGGCGCGGCCAAATTCACCGCCTTCGCCCGTTTCATGGCCTGGCCGCACTTCGCCGCCAAGCTGATGGCTCATCACTTGCTGGCCATAGCAAATGCCTAGGATCGGAATGCCTGCTTCAAAAAAGCTCTGCGGCGCACGCGGGCTGCCATCATCAGGAACGCTTGCAGGCGATCCCGAAAGAATGATCCCTTTGGGCTGCAATCGTTTGAATGCCTCCTCTGCTAAAGAGAAGGGCGCAATCTCGCTGTAGACCCCTGCTTCCCGCACGCGCCGTGCGATCAACTGAGTAACTTGGCTGCCGAAATCGACGATAAGGATGGAATCGGGAATGTGTGCGTCGTCCATGGACTTTCTTTGACGAGACGACCGGCTCCTGTCCAGCCAAGCCGCGCTGCTATTCGCAGTGCTTTTAAGGCCAAGAAGCAGTCATATTCTATTGCGCCGCACAAAAAATTCACAGCTGGTTGGAACTTATGGTGCATCGCAGCATTCTGACACGAGATAAAACACGAGGATGCCTGGTGAGATCATTCAAATTCCACCAGGAGAAATAACCATGAATATCGGTCTTAAAGCCCTTGCTGCAGCTACTCTTATCAGCGCAGCCCCACTCTCTGCAGATGATCAAGTCACTGAAATCGCAGTTTCTTATGGCGACCTCAACGTTAAGAGCCCGGCCGCACAAGAGATGATTGCAGAGCGGATCAAGTCCAAAGCCATTAAGGCCTGTAAAGTCGAGCCAGCGGCCTATTGGCTGCCAACTAAGACTGATTGGGACTGCGTGCGCTCCGCTCAGAACGATGCCGTGAAGAAGTTTGAAGAGAAATATCAGATCCGCATCGCTCTGGCAGCGAAGTAAGAATTACAAGCAATATTGCTACGGGTCGCTGGCCGGGCTTTGGTCGGCGGCCCTTTTTTATCGCCAGACGCTTACAACTTTATCGGCTGCAATAAGAAGTTTTGTTGCTTTTTTTGCATTAAATCGCCCGATAATAGCATTTGAGTTCAGTAATCTCGAACACTATTTGGTTCTCATCGCAATCAGACGAGGCACCTCTCCCCCTCCCGCTGATTGCCTAGAGCAAAGCTGCGAGCGGCCCTGCGTTGTTCTGCGGCTTTGCGCCTCGACCTGCTGCGGATCTCCCCCCAATGTCCGCGCTCAATACGAGGCATCGAATGAGACGCGGCCGCCCGCACACCTCTCCCTCTAGCTGGGCGACCGCGTCTTGTTCCTCTTTGCTCTCAAGCTGACCGCAAAATCGATCACTATAATCGATAAGAAGCATACGGACCGGTGTAACATGCTTGCGCTGGCCGCGAATTCTCTTGTGCATCCCGGCTCGGCATCAGGCCGAAGCCATTGGGCAAATCTACAAGGAGTATTGAAATGACTATCGCAATCGAAAAACTGTTCTCACTGGTTCTCGCACTCACCATTAGCGGCGTGAGCCTGCAGACATTCGTTGTCTGATCTGAGCAAGCACAATCAAGACACTACTTCAAAGCCCCGGCCATTTCGCGCAACTCTGTTTTCAGAAGCTTGCCGATATGGCTGCGCGGCATTTCGTCAATCACATAGACTGCGGAAAGCCTTTGCGTTTTTCCAAGCCTTGCATTGACGCTCGCCAGAATTGCATCGGCATCGTTGCGTAAGCCCAGGTCCAGCGTGACAAAGCCTATCGGCGTCTCACCCCAGCGCTTAGACGGAACGCCGATAACAGCCGCTTCAACAACGCCATTTTCTTTCATCAATTCGTCTTCAAGATCGATCGGATAGATATTGAATCCGCCAGAGATGATCATGTCCTTGGCGCGGCCGACCAGTTCGACAAAGCCGTCTTCATCGACCCGCCCGATATCGCCCATGCGTTGCCAGACATCGCCGGTCAATGTGTCAGTCCAATAACCCTCCTTTGTCTTGCCGGGCTGGTTTTGATAACCGCTCATCATGGTTTGCGAGCGCCCAATAAGATTGCCCGCTTCGCCAGCTGGAACCGGCTGGTCAGTGTCATCCAGCACTTTCAGCTCGCTGCCGGGCGCAGGGCGTCCAACCGTATGCAATTTGTCGGGAAATTCGTGGCAAGCGAGCAGGCAAACGACGCCGCCTTCTGTCATGGAATATATCTCGATCAATGCGCCGGGCATCCGCGACAGCACTTCCCGTTTGAGCTCAGGCAGGAACGGGGCGGACGTGCAATATTTCAGCGCGAGATTCGACAAGTCAAAATCATCAAACCCCTCGAATTCCATCAAACGCTCATATTGCACGGGCACAAGCATTGTCGTTGTGATGCGATGGTTTTGCGCCAGCTCCAGCCAGCGCGCGCAATCGAATTTGCCCATGATTGTCAATGTACCGCCGGCAAGCATCGTGGCCAAAAAGCTGACCATGGTTGTATTTGAATAGAGCGGCGTGGAAGCGAGGCTGCGCACCTCTATCCCGGCTTTGAGATAGCTTACAGCGGTGCTGGCAAACTGGCGCCAGCGCATAAGGTGGGAATGGACAATCCCTTTTGGAACGCCTGTCGTGCCGCTGGAATAGATAATGTTGAACGGCGCTTTGCGCGCAGGTTCCAAGGGCTGCGCTTTCGCGCACGCAGGTCCCATCCATTCATCTAGCAGCTCAAGCGCGATGTGATCCAGCTCAGGCACGAAGCCCTCGCCAAGCTCTGCCCGTTTCGCCGCATCGATAAACAGGTGCTGTGCACCGCTGTCCTTTGCCATGCCTTCAAGCTGCTTGTGGCTAGCACTGGTGGTGAGCGGGGCTGCAACGCCGCCTGCGCGCAAGACCCCGAGAAAAACCAGAGCGTAATTTATGCAGCTGGTCCCGAGAATCGCTACCGATTGCCCCGGCTTAAGCCCGGTCTCGCACAGCTTTGCAGCAATCCGTTCGACATTTTCGTCAAGTGTGCGCCAGCTAATTTCGCCGGTTTCATCCCGGATCGCGAGCGCGTCTGGCTGAAGCTGGGCCCATTGCGACAGAATCGCACAAAAATCGCCGAATTCAGCCTCCAGACGGGGCAGCATTTCCTCTTTTCCCATGGGCCGCACTCTAGCTTGAGAAGATCGCGGGACAAGCCTGCAGAGAACGGATTCTTGCGCTCGTGGAAAACCCTAACCAAACTGGCTCAAAAGCTTGGGAAATAGGCCACCTACGCCTATATCCTAGCTATGAGCGACGAGACTCCAGAGACGAGCGGAAACAGCCCTCAAAAGGGCGAATATGGCGCAGATTCGATCAAGGTCCTTAAAGGCCTGGATGCAGTGCGCAAACGCCCGGGAATGTATATCGGTGACACCGATGACGGATCGGGCCTGCACCATATGGTGTTCGAAGTGTCTGACAATGCCATTGATGAAGCTTTGGCCGGTCATTGTGATCTGGTTTTGATAGAGCTTAATCCGGACGGCTCGGTTTCCGTCGAAGACAATGGCCGCGGCATCCCTGTGGGCATGCACAAGGAAGAGGGCGTCTCTGCAGCTGAAGTCATCATGACGCAGCTGCATGCAGGCGGTAAGTTCGAAAACACCTCTGACGATAATGCCTACAAGGTTTCAGGCGGCCTGCACGGCGTAGGCGTATCTGTCGTCAACGCGCTGAGCGAGTGGCTGGAGCTGATGATCTGGCGCGACGGCAAAGAGCACTGGATGCGCTTTGAGCATGGTGATGCAGTGAACTCGCTTGAAGAGAAAGGCGATGCGCCGCAAGTCTCTAGCAATGGCGATGCGAACGGCTTGAAGAAAGGCACTCGCGTTACCTTCCAGGCCAGCCATGATACTTTCAAGAATGTCACAGAGTTCGATTTCGAAAAGCTGGAGCATCGCTATCGCGAGCTTGCTTTCCTCAATTCTGGTGTGCGCATTCTTTTGCGCGACAAGCGCCACGAAGAGATTGTCGAGCATGACCTGTTTTATGAAGGCGGCATCGCAGCTTTCGTCAAATGGCTCGATCGCAACAAGCAGCCTTTGATTGGTGAGCCGATTGCTGTTTCAGCAGAAAAAGACGGCATTGGCATCGACGTCGCGCTGCAATGGAATGACAGCTATTACGAGAACGTCCTCACTTTCACGAACAACATTCCTCAGCGCGATGGCGGAACCCATTTGGCAGCATTCCGCGCTGCCCTCACCCGCACGCTCAACAATTATGCAAGCTCTGCCGGCCTGCTGAAAAAAGAGAAGGTCTCTTTATCGGGCGAAGACATGCGTGAAGGTCTGACAGCCATTGTCAGTGTGAAATTGCCTGATCCCAAATTCTCATCGCAGACCAAAGACAAGCTGGTCTCTTCAGAAGTCCGTCAGCCGCTGGAAAGCCTGATGGGCGAGAAGATGACTGAGTGGCTGGAAGAAAATCCGGCAGACGCCAAGAACATCGTCCAAAAGATCATCGATGCTGCAGCTGCGCGTGAAGCCGCGCGGCGCGCGCGCGAAATGAGCCGCAAGGGCGCAATGTCCGTCGCGTCTTTGCCGGGCAAACTTGCAGACTGTCAGGAGCGCGATGCAGCCAAAGCTGAATTGTTTCTGGTTGAGGGCGATTCCGCGGGCGGATCTGCCAAGCAAGGCCGTGATCGCAAGACGCAAGCGATCCTGCCGTTGAAAGGCAAGATCCTGAATGTGGAGCGAGCGCGCTTTGACCGCATAATTTCCTCGAAAGAGGTTGGTACACTTATCCAGGCCATGGGTACGGGTATTCGCGATGAATTTGATATCGAGAAGCTGCGCTATCACAAGATTGTGATCATGACCGATGCTGACGTTGATGGCGCGCATATTCGCACGCTTCTGCTGACATTCTTTCACCGGCAAATGCCGGAGATCGTCAAAGCTGGTCATTTGTTCATTGCGCAACCGCCTTTGTTCAAAGTCTCCAAAGGGCGCAGCGAAGTCTATTTGAAAGACCAGGGCGCGCTTGATCGCTATCTGGTGGATGCCGGCCTGCAAGGACGCATCTTGGAAACCAAGGAAGGCGCACGCAGCGGTGATGATCTGCGCGCACTGGTCGAACACGCCTTGCGTCTGCGCAACTTGCTGGGATTTGTGCCGCGGCGCTATGACATGTCAGTAATTGAACAAATGGCACTGTCAGGCGCACTTGATCCTGCCCTCGACCGCGCAACGCGCGAGCAAGCCTTGGCTTTGGCGGCCCAACGATTGCAAATGGGCGATCCCGAAGCGCAATGGTCTTCTGAAATGACGGAAGAAGGCGGCGTTATCTTCAAGCGCTTGTGGCGCGGAGTGACAGACGCGCATGTTATCGAAGCGCGTTTCCTAAGCAGTACAGAAGCGCACAAGCTGCACGGCCTCGCTGGCCAACAGGCCGAAGCCTACATCCATCCCGCTAGGCTGGTTAAAGGATCAGATGCAGATCCTGATGTCGTACCTGAAGATGATGTCGAGCCAGATGATGTACCGGTTTCAGCCGGTGAGGATGCTATTACGCGTCCGTCGCAATTGCTTGACGCCGTGCTTGCAGCAGGCCGCAAGGGCTTGTCCGTCGCGCGTTACAAAGGGTTAGGCGAAATGAACGCAGAGCAGCTGTGGGAGACCACGCTCGATCCTGAAGCGCGTGTGCTGCTGCAAGTGAAAGTCGAAGATGCGGACGTCACAGACGAAATCTTCACGCGCCTGATGGGCGATGTGGTCGAGCCGCGGCGCGAGTTTATTCAAGACAATGCGCTCAATGTCGCAAACCTCGATGTGTAAAGCATGAGCAAGCCGCTTAACACAGGCAGCATCAACCAAGGTGGCTTCCTACTGTTCCTGGCTGCCATAACACTCGCACTCATTTATGTTGTTTGGCCGTTTGCTGCGCCGCTTTTGTGGGCGACGTTAGCTGCCATCATGTTCCAGCCGCTTTACCAGTCAATCTTGAGCCGACTGGGTGACAGGCCGAACTGGGCTGCCAGTGCAACCTTGCTGATCATTACTGTGGCTGTCCTCCTGCCCGGCTTTTTCATCGGCGGTATGGTAGTGGATGAAGCGTCAGGTCTTGTCAGCGCTTTCCAGCGCGGCGAGATTGATATTGCGAGCTGGTTCAACACAGTCTTCGCAGCACTGCCGACAAGCGTTCAAGGATGGCTGGACGAATCCGGTTTTGCCGACATCAGCGAACTGCAAAACCGCGCGCAGCAATTTATCGGCGAGAGCGCAGGATTGCTGGCACAGCAAGCGGTGGCGATTAGTGGCGGGGTCTTCGGTTTTGTGCTAGCCTTTGGTGTCGGGCTTTACGTCACGTATTTCCTGCTACGCGATGGCAAGAAAATCGGCTCAACCATCATGCATGATCTGCCGCTTGATACAGATATTGCACGGCGCTTGTCTGAACGCTTTCTAGGCATTGTCAGAGCGACTGTGAAAGGCTCTGTGGTTGTTGGCCTTGTGCAAGGGACACTGGGCGCCATTACATTCTGGATCGTAGGCCTGCCATCCGTAGTTCTGTTCGGTCTTGTTATGGCGATCTTCTCGCTCTTGCCGGCAATTGGCGCAGGTATTGTGTGGCTGCCTGCGGCATTGTGGCTGCTTGCCACAGGCTCGATCTGGGAAGGTTTGTTTGTGATCTTCTCAGGCGTCGTCATCATCGGAATGGCAGACAACGTCCTGCGCCCGATCCTTGTGGGCCGCGAAACGGGCATTCCAGACTGGATCATTCTGATCACGACCTTGGGCGGGATCGCCACGCTGGGCTTGGCAGGCGTTGTCCTAGGCCCTCTGGTTGCAGGCCTTTTCCTGGCAGGTTGGTCAATCGCGCAAGAGCACCGTGTTTCAGGAGAAGAGAAAGCGGAAGCGCAGAGCGCTGACGCGTAGAGCGGCCAGTATGCGCAGTATCGTCACGCCGGGCTCGCAAGCGGAACAGGCTGGAAGGCTGTTTCTTGCAGCGATCCTCGTAGTGTTTCTGCCGCAATTGCCGCTTGGTAATTACATCGGTTATCCTTTTGTGATCCTGACGACCTGGTTCCATGAGATGGGCCATGGCTTGACCGCTATGCTGCTTGGCAACAGTTTCGAGCAGCTTGTGATCCTTCCAGGCGGTTCGGGCTTCGCTTTGTCCAGCATTGATGTGGAGGCATCGCGCGTTGAGCGAGCAGCAATTGCTGCAGGAGGGCCAATCGCGCCCAGCCTCGTCGGAGCAATGCTCATCCTCACCAGTGCAAAACCGCGCCTATGGCAAGCCGCATTCTACACTCTTGCCGCCGTTCTTGTTGGCTCGGTCTTGGTCTGGGTGCGCAGCTGGACGGGAATTCTCGTCCTGCCGGCCATGGCTTTGATGTTCGTATATGTCGCGCGTGCAGCGACTCCGGCTATCCAGCGCTTCATTTTGCAATTTGTCGGAATTCTGGCTGCAATGAGTATGTTTCATGACTGGGATTATCTGTTCTCGCAAAGCGCGGTTATCAATGGCCAAACCATGCTGTCAGATACCGGCGCAATGGAAGCCCAATTGGGCCTGCCCTATTGGTTCTGGGCAGGCGCGATTATCTTGGTCTCTTTCGCGATTGTCGGCATGGCCTTGAAGATCGCTCTGAAAGCAAATGCGCGGCCGAAATCGGTATGGCCGCCGCGCTAGGCTAAGCTCACAATTCGTTAGATGCTGTCTTGAGATTGCCGCAATAGGCTAGCATGAAGCTGCCTATGAAAATTCTATACGCTTTAGCGGCTCTGTCCGCACTGTCTGCCTGTGCTACACCGCTTGCGCCGGAACCCGTTCAGTCTCAGCCCGCTGCTGCGCCGTTTGAGCTGCGCGTGATCGGCCTCAATGATTTTCATGGCAATATTGAGCCCGTTTCCCGCGCGCGGATCGCACAAACGGGCCAAGAGCCGGACCGGATTCTGGCTGGCGGTGCGGCCTATCTCGCAACCGCAGTGAGCAAAGCACGCCAGCAATCGGAACATTCGCTGGTTATTGCCGCCGGAGACCTCATCGGTGCAAGCCCGCTGGCCAGCGCCTATTTTCTCGACGAGCCTGCAATTGGCGCGATGAACCGCATTGGACTGGATTTCAATGCAGTCGGCAATCACGAATTTGACCGCGGCTGGCGCGAACTTATGCGCATCCAGCAAGGCGGCTGCGAAAAGCACACCTTGCGTGAGCCATGCGGGGTCGAAAAACCTTATCCAGGGGCGGATTTTGAATTCCTTGCCGCCAATGTCATCATGCCCGACGGCACCACTTTGTTTCCAGCCTATGGGACGCGAACCTATGGCGAGGGCGCAAGCGAAGTAACCGTTGGCATTATCGGCCTGACGCTCGAAGGAACGCCGGCGCTCGTCGAGCCATCAGGCATCGAAGGTTTGAGCTTCACACCTGAAGCCAGCGCGATCAACGCTGCGGTCAATGTCCTTGCAGAGCAAGGCGTCGAAGCCATCATCGTCTCGATCCATGAAGGGCTGTTCACGCAAGTCGGTTATAATGACAAGAGCTGCAGCGGCGTATCGGGACCCTTGGTCGACATCCTCAAACAGGTCGATCCGCGCGTTGATCTGGTCATATCCGGCCACACTCACCGCGCGTATGTCTGTGACTTTACCGACATTGATACTGATAGGCGTTTCTGGGTTGTAAGCGCCGCCTCGGCAGGAACATTGTTCACTGACATCACGCTGGAACTAGACCCCGCGACGGGCGATGCACGAGTGATGTCGGCTGACAATAAGGTAGTGCAAGTGGCGCATGAGGCCGCTAACCCTGCCTATGGTCAATACCAAGCCGACGAGGAAGTTGCAGCCTATGTCGCAATGTATGTCGAAGCGTCGCGCGAAGCAGCCGACCGGCCTGTCGGCAAAGTAGCCTTTCCAGAAGGCACGTCAGATCCCTCGGCACGAGATAGCGTGCTGGGCAATGCGATCGCTGATGCCCAATTGTTCGCAACCCGCGATGCGGGTGCGCAATTTGCTTTCATGAACAATGGCGGAATCCGTTCCATCCTTGAACCGGATGCTGACGGGACCATCACCTATGGCGATATCTTCGCCATACAGCCGTTTGGCAATCAGCTGGTCACGCGCACATTTACAGGCGCTCAGATCCTCGCGGTGCTGGAGCAGCAATATGCTGACGCAGAAAGAGTTGTCGGCCTGCAAGTCTCGGAAGGTTTCAGCGTCCGCTATGATATGAGCATGCCAGAAGGTTCGCGCCTTCTAAGCGCAACCTATCTTGGCGAACCGGTCAAACCGGATGCAACCTATCGCGTCACCATCAACAGCTTCCTTGCCTCTGGCGGTGACGGCTTTGCTTTGTTCAAGGAAGGCACGGACAGCGTGGTCGGATCGGTCGATCTCGATGGGTTTGAGCTATGGCTTGCTCAGGCTGACATGACGCAATTGCCAGCCACCGGACGCATCGTTGAATTGACCGCCGAGTAAGCTTTAGCTGTCAGCCAGACGCAGCGTGTTGACGCCGCGCGCACCGCCATCTTCTGCTGAAAGCCCTGCAAAGATCGTATCGATGATCCGTGCGAGCTTATCTTCATGCAAGCGGTGCGCCATATTCCCTCGCAGCGCATCCGGCAGCGTGTAATTAATCACCATCTGATTGATCAGTGAAAGCGCCGCATCAATCTCCAGCCCTGCGAAATATCCTTCCGCCTGCGCTTCCGCGATAATCTGGCACAAATAGTGATCGGCCAGATCAACAAAGCTGCGCACATTATCAAACTGCGCTGCCCCAAGATCGCAAATCAA
>WTKI01000302.1:11421-13220 GCA_011524425.1 Altererythrobacter sp.
CCAAACCACGCAAGCGGGCCAATCGGCGCTGGCTCGCTAGCAGCCAGAATGCCGACCTGCGCAGGGCTCGATACGAGAAACAACAGAACCGCTTGCATTAGCCACACTTTTGTCAATGCAGCGATCGCAAAGCGGCCTGCCTCGCGGTCTTTCTTGAGGATTAGTTTGTAGCGTTTGTCTTCGCCTTCACGGCTCCACCGCCGGATCAGGTAAAGCCCCAAGCGAAAGCCCCAAGCGCTCGCCATCGCCATCAGCACGAATGCCAAAGCGCCCGGGTTCTCGACCTGGAAATAGCTTGTGATCGCAAGGATTCCCATCCCGGCGCCCCAGAACGCATCGATGAAAGAGACGTCATTGATCTTCACGCTGATCGCCCATTGGATGAGCACCAGAGCGAGCAGGATCGCAGCGTTTATCAAGAGAGCATCAAACATCATTCTTACCTGCAATGATGTCGCGCGCTTGTTGTTCCAGCACCTTATAGCGGTCGAGATCGGGGATCTTGGACCGGAACCATTCTGCAATCCTGAGCAGGTCCTCACCATAATTGCCGCTCGGCATCATCGGCGGGCTGAACCCGATCGTGCGCTTGGCGTTATCAGCGTAAGCAAGAACTATCGGCACGCCTGCAGCCTTCGCAATATTGTAAAAGCCTGATTTCCATTTGCCGTCAGAGCTGCGCGTGCCTTCTGCCGCAATCACAAGGTTCAACTCCTCGCGCCGTGCAAACTCATCCTTCATTTGCTCAATGGTCCCGCCAGCCTTGCGGCGATCGACGCCGATACCGCCCATATCCAGCATGAAGTTCTTCATCACGCCTTGAAACAGCGTGTGCTTGCCCATGAAGTTGGGCTGGACTTTCTCTTGCTTGGTGGCGCCAGCAAAAAACACGAAATCCCAGTTGGAGGTGTGCGGCGCGCCTGCAATCACGCATTTCTTCACACCTTCTGGGAAGCGCTCGACGATCTTCCATCCCTTTTGCCAATAGAAGAACAGGATGATCCGATTGACGATCCGCGACAGCAGCGTGACGTTGCGGGTTTCATTATGTTTCAAGTGCTGACCCCTCTCTCAAACATCTGCCTAGCAGTTACGTTGCGGAAAGCGAGAGGGTTTCATTTCGTCACATCCTGAACACACCAAATTGCGGTTTTTCAGGGATAGGCGCTTCGAGCGTGGCGGCAAAGGCGAGGCCGAGGGCATCGCGCGTTTGGGCCGGATCGATCACACCGTCATCCCATAGCCTTGCGGTGGCGTAATAGGGGTTGCCTTCATCTTCGTATTTCTGTCGGATAGGCGCTTTGAATTCCTCCGCCTGCTCCTCGGTCCAGCTATCCGCATCTCGGTGGACAGTGGCCAGCACGCTGGCGGCTTGCTCTCCGCCCATCACGGAAATGCGCGCATTGGGCCAAGTGAAGAGGAATCGCGGAGAGTATGCTCTGCCGCACATCCCGTAATTGCCCGCGCCAAAGCTGCCACCGATGACGACAGTGACTTTAGGAACGCTTGCAGTGGCAACAGCTGTGACGAGTTTTGCGCCGTGCTTGGCGATACCTTCAGCCTCGTACTTTCCTCCGACCATAAAGCCGGAGATGTTTTGCAGGAACAGCAGCGGAATGCGCCGCTGGCACGCCAGCTCGATAAAGTGCGCACCCTTTTGCGCGCTTTCGGAAAACAGCACGCCATTATTGGCCAGGATCGCGACCGGCATGCCCCAGATATGCGCAAAGCCGCACACCAGGGTTGAGCCATATTGCGCCTTGAATTCGTGAAACTCGCTGCCATCCACGATCCGCGCG
>WTKI01000405.1:0-5558 GCA_011524425.1 Altererythrobacter sp.
GGCGATCTTTACCGCATGTATGAACGCTTTGCAGGCGAGCAGGGCTGGAAGGTCGAGCCTGTCAGCATGAACGCCAGCGAAGTGGGCGGCTTTAAGGAAATCGTCGCAAATGTGCGCGGCACAGGCGTCTTCGCGAAGCTCAAATTTGAAAGCGGTGTCCACCGTGTGCAGCGCGTGCCTGTGACTGAAAGCGGCGGGCGGATCCACACCTCGGCGGCCACTGTGGCGGTCTTGCCTGAGCCTGACGAAGTCGATGTCCAGATCAATGAAAGCGATTTGAAGATCGACACCTATCGCGCATCGGGTGCTGGCGGTCAGCACGTCAACACAACCGATAGCGCGGTGCGGATCACACACTTGCCGACCGGAATTGTCGTTCAACAGCAGGATGAGCGCAGCCAGATCAAGAACCGTGCAAAAGCGATGCAAGTGCTGCGCACACGGATTTACGACCACTTGCGCGAGCAGACCCAAGGCGCAGAGGCAGAAGCACGCAAAGCCATGGTCGGCTCCGGCGACCGGAGCGAACGCATCCGCACCTATAACTTCCCGCAAGGCCGGGTGACGGACCATCGTATCGGCTTGACGCTGCACAAGCTTGACGAGATCATCGCAGGCACCGGCCTTGGCGAATTGGTCGATGCATTGATCGCTGAGGACGAGGCAAAACGTCTCGCGGCGATGACGGAATGAGAGTTAAACTATGACGGTGGCTGAGGCATTGCGCCTCGCTGCGATGAAACTCTCTGACACTTCAGATACTGCGCGCCTGGACGCAGAGCTGCTGATGGCCCATGCATTGGGGACGGAACGGTCTTCCATGCTGCTGCGAAGCATGAGCGATCCCGAGCCTGCGGCTTTTTCCGGACTAGTTGAACGACGCATGCGTCACGAACCTGTCGCCTATATATTGGGCGAGCAGGAATTTTTCGGTCGTCGCTTTCTCGTCGCGCCTGGGGTGCTTATTCCTCGCAGTGATAGCGAGACTGTTGTCGAAGCGGCCTTGTCGGTCGCTCCGTCCGATGGCCGAATGCTCGATCTAGGCACCGGCTCTGGCGCATTGCTGCTGACTTTGCTGGCGGAGAAATCCGGACTGGAAGGCGTAGGCATCGATGCAAGCTTTGACGCATTGCAGGTCGCTGCAGCCAATGCAGCGCAACTTGGGCTGGCGGATCGTGCGAAGCTGCTAAAGCGCGACTGGGCTGCGCCTGGCTGGGCCGACGATCTCGGCGCGTTCGAATTGGTGATTGCGAATCCGCCCTATGTTGAGACTGTCGCTGAATTGGCGCTGGACGTGCGCAGATTCGAGCCGGCTGGCGCACTGTTTGCCGGGGAAGACGGCCTCGACGATTACAAGATCATCATTCCAATGCTGGATCGTTTACTATCTTCAGGCGGCGTTGCAGTGCTTGAAATCGGCTGGAAGCAGGCAGATCTGGTCGGAAAAATAGCTGAGAAATCAGGATTTTCCTCTGAATTACGCTATGATTTGAGTGGCCGGCCAAGGGCACTCGTCCTCAGGCAAAAGTAAACGGGGCTTGGCAAAGCGCCTTAGGCAAGCTACCTCCGAATCAAGCCAATCAGTCAACGCTTCGCAGCAGACTGGTTTGGCAAGTTCCGCAGATCAGAATTTTTAGGCAAAGCAGATACGCTTGTCGGATTGCGCGGAGAGGGGCACCGCTTTGGTTGTGGTGCGGACGCCGAGATTTTTTGGCCAAAGGGTAGCAGTTAGACTTTGCTCAATTTGTTCACATTCACGGCTGATACGTTAGGATGAGACTTCCTTGAATAACAATCGTAATAATCGCCGTCGCGGTCGCGGCAATCGCCATCAGAATGGCGGAAATTCTGCTAACCGGATTGATAGCAGGGCCCGCGGTAATGCACCGCAATTGCTCGACAAGTATAAGAAACTGGCACAGGACGCTCAGCATAATGGCGATCGGGTGCAAGCTGAGTATTATCTCCAATTTGCAGACCACTATTTTCGTGTGATCGCAGATAACAAAGCGCGCCAGGAAGAGGCTCGCGCTAAGCGACAAGAAGACCGCGAGCAATCTGGGAATGACGGCAGCGAGGATGACGCGAAAGAAAACGACGATAACCGTCGCAATAATCGCCGTTCACGCTCTCGTCGTGATGATCGCGAACAGCAAGCACAAGATGAAGGCGAGCGCGGAGTAGAAGGCGAGCCTGCAGCTGACAATGGTGGCGAGGATGCAAAGCCTCGTCGTTCGCGTCGCAAGCCTGCTGGCAATGGTTCTGCAGATAGAGCGGCTGACGAGATTGACGCAGGTGTTTTACCTCCTGCGATTGCAAGCAGCGATGAGGACAGCGAAGAGTCAAAACCGAAACCGCGACGTCGCCGCAAGCCTGATGCTGAAGGTGGGGACGAGGAAGTCCAGGCTGTAGGCTAAGATTGGCGCAAACAGGCGCTTGCCTCTATAAGAACGCGTAGTCGTTTCTTGTAAGGGCCTTCACGTTGGCAATTAACCTGTCACAAGCGTATTATTTGATGGTCGAGCGGCCGGCGCTTTCAGCGCTGGTACTCGGCATTGTGGCTGCAACGGGTTACCCGCCGCTCGGGCTGTGGCCGCTGACTGTGCTCGCGCTAGCGGCTTTTATCACCTTGCTGCAAAGTGTGCAGAGCTTGAAGCAGGCGGCGTGGTGGGGTTTCTTGTTTGGCTGGGGGCATTTGAGCCTCGCTAATCACTGGATCGCCACTGCTTTCACATTTCAAGCTGAAATGCCTCCTGCGCTTGGCTGGCTCGCTGTGCCTCTCTTGTGCATCTATTTGGCGCTATATCCCGCTATGGCGGCCTTAGCGACGCAGCTGGTTACCGGTTGGATGATGCGCAAACTCCAGATGAATCCGCCTGGTCTTGCCAGTTTCTCCGGACTTTTTGCTGCCTTTTGGATTCTGACCGAATGGCTCCGCAGCTGGGTCTTTACCGGCTATCCTTGGCCGCCGCTTGGCTTGGTTTTTCTAGGAGATTTTACGCGACCGGGTCTTGCATTGGTACTGCCTTGGATGGGCACTTACGCACTCTCGGGCTTCGTTGTGGTGTTGTCAGGGCTGCTGGCAGCTCTGGTCGTTTACCGGCATTGGTTTCTCGTGATTGCGCTTGGCGGGATAGTGACCGGTGGCATGCTATTACCACCCATGCAGATTTTGCAGCCAGGCGATACCCGGTTTGCTCTGATCCAGCCCTTTATTCCGCAAACGGAAATGGGCGATCCGCGCCAGTTTGAAGCGCAATTCGAGCGGATCAGTGCACTGACAATACCGGGCCGTGAAGATCGGCGGCTGATCCTTTGGCCCGAAAGCTCGCTGCCTGACTATTTGGAGGATGGCTATCCGCAGCGCTATTATGTGCAAATGACTGCGGAAGCGGACCCGTCCTTTGCGCGCAAGCGGATTGGAGAAGTTGTCGGCGACGAGAGCCTGTTGCTGGCTGGATTGATACATCTCAATATCGAAGAGGTTGCAGGGCGGCGAACTGCAGTCAGCGCTCGCAATGCCGTGACTGTGATTTCACCCGAAGGCGAGCTGGGGCAAAGCTATAACAAAGCACATCTTGTGCCTTATGGCGAATACCTGCCCATGAGAGATATTCTGGAACCGCTCGGACTTTCACGATTGGTGCCAGGAACAATCGATTATGCAGAGGGGCCCGGTCCCCAAACGCTTGACCTTGGCGATTTCGGCAAAGCAGGCATTCAAATCTGCTATGAAATCGTTTTTTCCGGTCAAGTCGTCGATCGGGAAAACCGGCCTGATTACATCTTCAATCCTTCGAATGATGGATGGTTTGGTGCATGGGGCCCGCCGCAACATTTAGCTCAAGCGCGCCTTCGTGCACTTGAAGAAGGTTTGCCGGTCTTGCGATCAACAACCACCGGTATCAGTGCAATTGTCGATCCTCGCGGCGTGGTGCGCGGATTTATTGGCCAAGGAAAGGCGGATCGGATCGACGGCTATATTCCGCCCGCTGCCAGTCCGACACTCTTCAGCCGATACGGAAATATACTGCCCCTTTCTTGGGCAGTTGTAATTGGATTGCTGTCTTTGGTTGTCATGTACCGGCGCTCAGTCTAGTAAGCATTTTCACACATAAAGAAGTCCTTATATGGACTTCTCCTGCTCCGTTTGATCCCAATGTAGAGGTTCCATGCGCTCTGAATATTTGTTTACGTCTGAAAGCGTATCTGAAGGCCACCCGGACAAAGTATCCGACCAGATTTCTGACGCGATTGTTGATCTGATGCTGTCCAAGGATCCGGAAGCGCGTGTCGCTTGCGAGACCATGACGACCACGCAACGCGTTATCCTGTCTGGCGAAATCCGCTGCGCCCCGATGTATGATCAGAGCAATGAAGACTGGGCGGTCAATGGCGGTTGGGCTCCGGGCGCCAAGGAAGAGATTGAGCAAGCTGTTCGCAGCACGGTGCGCGACATTGGTTATGAGCAGGACGGCTTCCATTGGAAGACGCTGACTTTTGAAAATCATTTACACGGCCAGTCATCCGAAATCGCAATGGGCGTCGATGCGGGCGAAGATGGTTCCAACAAAGACGAAGGCGCCGGCGACCAAGGCATCATGTTCGGCTTTGCGTGCGACGAGACGCCGGATCTGATGCCGGCTACACTCGATTACAGTCACAAGATTTTGGAGCGTTTGGCAGCTGATCGTCACTCTGGCGCAGCCCCATTCCTGGAGCCAGATGCCAAGAGCCAGGTGACCCTGCGCTACAAGGACGGCGTGCCGGTGGCTTGCACGGCTCTGGTTGTTTCGACGCAACATGGCGCGGGCTACCACGAGGGCGAAAAAGAGGCCGAGCTTAAAGCCTATGTGAAGCAGGCCGTTGGCGAAACTATGCCAGCTGGACTGCTTACCGACGAGACCGTCTGGCACATCAATCCGACAGGCGCGTTTGAAATTGGCGGACCGGATGGCGATGCGGGGCTGACAGGCCGCAAAATCATCGTCGACACCTATGGCGGCGCAAGCCCGCATGGCGGCGGCGCCTTCAGCGGAAAGGACCCGACCAAGGTTGACCGCTCTGCTGCTTATATCACGCGTTATCTCGCGAAGAATGTCGTAGCCGCTGGTCTCGCCAAGCGCTGCACGATCCAGATCGCTTATGCGATTGGTGTGTCCGAGCCGCTTTCGCTCTATGTCGACACCCATGGCACGGGCACAGTGGGCGATGACAAGCTAGAAGAAGCGATTGCCAGCATTGCCAAGCTGGGCGGCCTCACACCGCGCGGCATCCGCACACATTTGGGGCTGAACAAGCCGATCTATCGCAAGAGCGCGGCATATGGTCACTTTGGCCGTACGCCGGAAGGTGATTTCTTCCCGTGGGAGCGCACCGATCTGGTTGATGATCTCAAAGCGGCTTTGGCTTAAGCCCAAGTCCGAATATCAAATGCAAAGCGGCGCCTCGCGATAAACGGGGCGCCGCTTCTTTTTTGCCAAGGCTAACTAGCCTTCAGCGGCTGCTGCTTCAGCCCATTGGCCTTCACGATACCAGTGCCCGACCTTGCGCCCGAA
>WTKI01000405.1:5658-7640 GCA_011524425.1 Altererythrobacter sp.
GCCGATCATGAGCATGCCGAGGAAAGTAAATACTGTTACGATGAAGCCAGTGAACCACAGGTCGCTTAGTAGGCTTTCGATCGGAGTGATCGGGGGGAAGCCGAAGCTTATCAGTATCGCCAGACTGCCCGCCAATACTCCCCACAAAACTGCAGCGCAGAAATGCCAAATGGGAGCTAGGACTGTATTAACTGGAGTTTCTGTAATTTGAGAAACCATCTCTCCTGATTCAGGTGCCATGATTTTCGGCTCCTTATTGTCGGGGGTTAATTGTCTGCTTTACCGGGAAGGAAGCGGGCGACTTTGCTGCCGAGCTTCATCAGAGCGACCAGCGTCGATTTGGGCAGTCGCTTCACGTCAGCATACCATCCGGCGAGATTGCCGATGAAGTCATGCATTCGTCCGATCCGCTCGCGCACGTGGTTGGGCACGTCCTTGCGACCTTCAAGACTTTCAGCCAGTTCGCCAAGCAGCTGGATTGTGGGGTCGATTTCACGCCGTTTGCGTTCGGCAGTGATCTTCATCAGCATGTCCCACAGATCGATGTCCGCGGTGAAATGATCCCGGCGATCTCCCTCAACATGGACGCGCCGGACAATCTGATAGGATTGCAGCTCCTTCAGCCCGTTCGAGACATTGGAGCGCGCAAGCCCCAGCTTCTCGCAGATTTCCTCCGCATGGAGCGGACGATCGGACAGATAGAGCAGTGCATGCATCTGTGCGACAGAGCGATTGACGCCCCATTCCGTACCCATCTCCCCCCAATGGAGGATGAAAGACCGCACTTCAGGGATGTCCATAATGCTCATGGCGACTCACACTTCATTCGTTATTTCTGTAATTACAGAAATATCTGATTTAGTCAATTGCCATTAGCGGTTGCAGGCTGGTTGGATAGTTGCGAAACTAAACTGGGATGGAGGGACATCTATGAATTTGAGTGTAAAAATTGGCGCGGTCATTGTAGCCGCAATTGCAATGTCAGTTTCGGCGGCTGCTCAAAAGAAGCTGGAAATAGACCCACAAACGCAATGGGAACATCCGCATAGTCAAATTGTCGTGCCGACCGAATTGGCTGGCTTGCCTAGGACTGATGCAACAGAGTTTGCCCCGGACTATCTCAATGTGAGCTTTGCTTATCAAAGACCGGACAGCCCAGACTACATCTCGCTTTACATTTATCGCAATACCAATGGCGGCGTGCCAGTTTGGTTCGAACAAGCGCGGCGGAGCATCGAAAGCCGCAGCGTCTATGCCAATCCAACGCTACATTCCGACATTGCTCCCTATAATTGGCCGACACAGCCCAACTGGATAGGACTGCGGGCCTTCTATGATACTCCAGACAGCAAGCAATCGGCGAGCACCGGAATCGCACTGTTTTCCATTGACGGCTGGTATGTAAAAATTCGCGCCACGTCGAACACGCGCTCTGCCCCTGACCTCAGCCTGCTTGTCGACGATGCTTTGCGCGAAATTGTACTGCCCGCTGCCCAAATTCGGCAGACAGCCCCGGTTCCCGTATCACAATGTGCCAAGGAACTAGAATTCAAGAAGAAAGCGAAAGACGCAAAAGTCGATGGAGGATCTGCACTGATTAACGCCTTGCTGGGTAGCGTGACGCTTGATGAAACCAAAGAAAGCGATGCAGAGATGGCTTCAGGAGAAGATCCAGTAACTTGGTGCCGTGATAGCAAGCTTGGAGGAAACCAGGTCGTGTATAGAGCAGATGGATCTGAAAATTCCTATCTCATTGCCCTTGGCGATAGCGGCATGGCGGTTTCTGTAGGCCCTGACCTCGGTGCAGCCCTTTTGGGACCAGCATCCGGAAATTCGAAAAAGAAATACTCAATCACGGTCATAACCGACAATCGTCGGATTAATTATGTGCCTCAGAACAGGCTGCCTTCCTACAATCGGGTTATGGAGATTATTAACGCCGATCGCGTGGTCAGCTCGAGCACAACTTGGGGCAAGGACAC
>WTKI01000405.1:7740-13217 GCA_011524425.1 Altererythrobacter sp.
TCACCTGCCTTGCTGGTGTGATCCATAACAACGATGATCTTTTTTACGCCGGCGACCAGATCCATCGCACCACCCATCCCCTTGATCATCTTGCCCGGGATCATCCAGTTCGCGATGTCGCCATTCTCAGCGACTTCCATCGCGCCCAGAACAGTCAAATCGATATGACCTCCGCGGATCATGGAAAAACTGGTCGCACTGTCGAAATAGGCAGAATGCGGCAGCTCGCTGATGGTCTGCTTGCCCGCATTAATCAGGTCAGCATCGATTTCATCCTCATAAGGGAACGGTCCAATGCCCAGCATGCCATTCTCGCTCTGAAGAGTGACATGCATGCCTTCAGGAATGTGGTTTGCCACCAGCGTGGGAATGCCAATGCCAAGATTGACATAATAACCATCCTCTAACTCACGAGCGGCGCGAGCTGCCATTTCATCGCGATTCCAGCCAGTAGGTGCTTCAGACATTGCGGTCGGTCCTGTGTTTAAAATCAAGCGGATTGTAAAATTGGTGACGGGAGCAAGAACCAGCCTTTTCCCATGATCGGAGCAAGCTCGCGGGCATCGGCCGGTTCTTTCAGATAATCGAAAAGCTCATCGAAGTCAGCATAGGTGTCGCCGGCAATGGCAAGAACGCAATAACTTTTCGCCAAGGTCTTGCGCCTTTCCTGCTTGCGCTGTCCGTTAATCGATTGAAGCAGCAAGAGATCAGAACCATTTGGATCGAGCCCGCTTGCAGCAAGCATAGTGCGGACCTCTTGTGCACGAGCCATCGAATGGTCTGAAATCCACGCAATCTGGATGCGATTGAACCGCAGATATTCGAGCGCTTGCACCAATTGTGCGTCAGCCTTCTCGCTCGCGTCCAAAACGAACAAGCCATCCTGCGGATCAAGATCGAATAGCACGGCAGGTTCAAGCCGCTCACAAGCGGTTCTCACCCCGTCCAGCGCTTGCGGCCTGGCCAGCAAAGCGGATGTGCGCCGCGCTTCTGTCTGCGCGTGAAGCACCATTGGCAAGACATAATCCAGCAGAGCATCGATTCCCAAGTCTGCCTCTGGTTTTTCGGACAAATGCAACTGTGCAGGCGCCGTTGTGGCGACTGTGAGCGCAAGACAGGCAAAGGGAAGAGCAATCCGCAAGGTCTAAGGCGCTCTAAGCGCTCGCTCGCTCGCGCGTGGTCGTGAATTCGATCTTCTTGTCATAGGGGCTTCCGACAATCATGCGATTGACAAACACGCCTGGCAAATGGATCGCATCAGGATCAAGCGAACCGGTTGGGACAATCTCTTCCACTTCGATAATGCAGGTCTTGCCGCAAGTGGCTGCGGGCTGGTTAAAGTTGCGCGCGGTCTTGCGGAAAACGGCATTGCCTGTCTCGTCGGCCTTCCAAGCTTTGACGATGGAGAGATCGGCAAAGATCCCGTTTTCAAGAATGAAAGTTTCTTCTTCGCCATCGCGACCGACAAAGGTTTTGTGCTCCTTGCCTTCCGCGACCTGCGTGCCAACACCTGTCTTGGTATAAAAGCCGGGAATTCCAGCACCGCCAGCGCGCATACGCTCAGCCAAGGTGCCTTGCGGGCAAAATTCAACTTCAAGTTCGCCTGAAAGGAATTGACGCTCGAACTCCTTATTCTCGCCGACATAGGAGCTGATCATCTTAGCCACTTGCTGGGTGCGCAGCAGCATGCCGATGCCCTCATTATCAATTCCGGCATTGTTGCTGGCGAAAGTCAGCCCCTTTACACCGCTGTCCCGGATGGCTTCCAACAGCCTCTCTGGAATGCCGCAAAGGCCAAAGCCTCCACTAGCGATCAGCATGTCGTCTTTGAGCAAACCTTCGAGGGCTGCAGCGGCATTAGGGTAAAGCTTGTTCATGCGAAGCTCTCTAGCGTTGTGCGGGTGCGAAGTCACGATTCATTGAGAATGAAAACCGACATATTTGATCTCCGCAGATAAGCGTTGACTTAATCATGCGAGTGGCCTGAAGAGGCCGCTGCACGGAACGGGCTAAATATCTCGAAACGCGCCATTTTTATTCAACTGCAATAAGGTTGACGGATCCGTAATTGCAAAAAACGCAACTTTCCATGTCCTTTTCGCACTTGCACAAAACCCTTCGCACCTGCAGAAAGAACGGGCCTTACAGGCATCCTCTCCCAAGACTTTCATGCCCGGTTGGTTCTCCAGCCGGGCATTTTTCTTGCTTATGCCTCTTGCGCCTTTCCCTCTAAACGCACAGATCAGTTGGACCATCCAAGTGCTTGCTTGATTACACGTTTTTGTGGTGTGCAAGCATTGTCATTTGCATATGTGCCTGCCGAGGAGTGAAGATGCATGGCTAAAGCCAGCACCAAACAAGAAGTTGAAGATAAGCAAGTACGGCTTCAGGTTGCGCCTGCACGGCAGGAAGAATCAGGCCAGGGGATAGCACGGATGCCTCGGTCCGCGTTTCAAGCGCTGGGGATCACTGAAGGCGATATTGTTGAGGTGTCAGGCAAGCGCAGTAGCCCCGCGATCGCCATGGCCGCTTACCCGGAAGATGATGCATTAGAGGTTGTGCGGCTCGACGGGTTACAGCGCGGCAATTCCGAAGCAGCATCCGGAGAGCATGTCACCATTACCCGTTCTCAATCGCGGCCGGCAAAGCGGGTCGTCTTCGCGCCAGCACAACGTGAAATGCGCTTGCAAGGCCCATCGCAGGCTTTGAAACGAAATTTCTTCAGACGCCCTTTGGTCACGGGCGACTTGGTTGCGACGACTGGGCAGCAACCGGTCCAAAACATGCCGGCTGATGTTAGACAGCTCCTGCGCGCGCCTGCCTATGCTCTCACACAAATCCGCCTGTCCGTTGTTGCAACGACGCCAAAAGGCATCGTGCATATAGACGAAAACACTGAAGTTGAGCTTCGTTCTGAATTTGAAGAGGCTCGCGATGCTCGCGCCGTTGTCAATTACGATGATGTCGGAGGGATGGATGAAACGATCCAGCAACTTCGCGAAATGGTCGAGCTGCCTTTGCGATACCCAGAACTGTTTACTCGGCTTGGGGTTGATCCGCCTAAGGGCGTACTTCTGCATGGACCTCCTGGCACAGGCAAGACGCGTTTGGCTCAGGCCGTTGCCAACGAATCCGATGCAAATTTCCTGACAATCAATGGCCCGGAGATCATGGGTTCGGGGTATGGCGAAAGCGAGAAGCGCCTGCGCGAAGTGTTTGAACAGGCGACCTCTTCCTCTCCAGCAATCATCTTCATAGACGAAATCGATTCGATTGCCCCCAAGCGTAGCCAAGTGCCAGGCGAAGCAGAAAAGCGTCTGGTGGCGCAACTGCTGACTTTGATGGACGGGATCGAAGCGCGCGCTAATCTGGTTGTGATTGCGGCAACAAACCGGCCCGATGCGATTGACGAGGCTTTGCGCAGACCAGGGCGCTTTGATCGTGAGATTGTGATCGGGGTGCCTGATCAAAGTGGGCGGCGCGAAATTCTCGCTATTCACACTCGCGGTATGCCTCTGGGCGATGGCGTAAATCTCGAGGAATTGGCGCGAGTCACTCACGGGTTTGTAGGCGCCGATATCGCGGCTTTGGCACGCGAGGCCGCGATCGATGCCGTGCGCCGGATCATGCCCAAGCTGGATCTCGATGAACGCACTATTCCAGCAGAAGTGTTGGAAGAGCTTTGCGTCACCCGCGATGATTTCCTGCAAGCGCTTAAGCGAATCCAGCCAAGTGCTATGCGCGAAGTCATGGTCCAGATGCCCAATGTCGGTTGGGACGACATCGGCGGTGTCGGTGATGCGATTGACAAGCTTAAGGAAGGTATTGAGTTGCCGCTCAAGAACCCTGAGGCTTTTCGCCGTTTAGGCATCCGTCCAGCCAAAGGCTTCCTGCTCTATGGCCCACCGGGAACGGGCAAGACGTTGCTTGCCAAAGCCGTTGCCAAAGAAGCTGAGGCAAATTTCATTTCCATGAAATCGAGCGATCTTCTTTCTAAATGGTATGGCGAGAGCGAGCAGCAAATCAGCCGTATGTTCCAGCGCGCGCGCGCGGTTGCACCATGCGTCGTGTTTATCGATGAGATTGACAGCCTTGTGCCTGCCAGAGGGTCCGGCCAGGGCGAGCCGCAGGTCACAGGCCGCGTGGTCAATACCGTTCTGGCGGAAATGGACGGGATGGAAGACTTGCAATCCATCGTTGTTATTGGCGCGACCAACCGTCCTACTCTGGTCGATCCTGCCTTGCTTCGACCCGGGCGGTTCGACGAGCTCGTCTATGTTGGAACGCCCGATAAGCCCGGGCGCATTCATATCCTTGAAATCCACACCGAGGGTATGCCGCTCGCAAAGGACGTCGACCTTGCTGATGTTGCAGAAGCGACAGACCGCTTTACTGGAGCTGATCTTGAAGACGTTGTCCGGCGCGCCGGCCTAAACGCATTGCGCCGGTTAGGTGGCGACGTAAATGAGGTGGCGAAAGAGGACTTTGACGAAGCGCTTAAAGATTCGCGCGCAACCGTTACTTCCAAGATGGAAGCAGAGTATCGCAAGATGCGCGGGGAACTCAAAAAGCGCGCGGCAGAGGTCAATCCTATCGGCTTCATCCACGATGGTATGATCGAATCAACGCGCGCGAAGAAACACGATTAGTGCGTGGATCTTAGTGCGCAGCGTCCCAACTTAGGCCGGTACCGATATCGACAGCGAGGGGGACATCAATCGTTACAGCGGGACCAGCTGCCTCTCCCATGACCCGCTCGATCACGGTGTTTGCCGATTCGACATCCGCTTCCGGCAATTCAAAAACCAGATCGTCATGGACTTGCAGCAGCATGCGAACGTCATTCAATCCCTCTGCACGCAAAGCAGGTGTCATGCGCACCATGCCGCGTTTGATAATGTCAGCACTGGTGCCTTGGATTGGCGCATTGATCGCGGCGCGCTCTGAACCTTGGCGCTCCGCCTGGTTCTTTGAATTGATCCGCGGGAACCATGTCTTGCGCCCGAACAGGGTCTCAGAATAGCCGCGCTCACGCACCGTTTCCAAGGTTTCCATGATGTATCGCTGAATGCCGGGGAAGCGCTGGAAATAGGTGTCGATCATGGCTTGCGCCTCATCAGGCTCGACTTCCAGCCGACCTGCCAGACCCCAACGCGAAATGCCGTAGAGAATTGCGAAATTGATCGTTTTGGCTCTGGCCCTAGTGTCGCGTGTCACTTCGCCGAACATTTCGCTAGCTGTGCGGGCGTGAATGTCTTCGCCATTCGCAAATGCCTCTTTGAGAGTCGGTACATCTGCCATATGCGCTGCTAGGCGAAGCTCGATCTGAGAATAGTCTGCTGCCAGCAAAACATTGCCATCCTCAGGCACGAAAGCTTCGCGGATCTGCCGCCCAATTGCTGTTCGGATCGGAATATTCTGGAGGTTCGGATCGGTCGAAGAGAGCCTGCCCGTCTGCGCACCGACTAAGGAATAGC
>WTKI01000403.1 GCA_011524425.1 Altererythrobacter sp.
GATAATGCACCGGCAAAGATCTGGAGAGGGCTTTGAGTGATGGATTGGGCGGCAATTCGCGACAAGATCACTAAACTTGCTGACCGAGATTGGCCGGCTGAGTGGGGCGCGAAGGAAGACGCTGAAATTGGCGACTTTTATGGCTGGTGCCATCGCTACCGATTGGAAGAGCCGATTGCACCCGATGAAGTGGCCGCCTTTGAACGCCAACATGGCATCACCTTGCCAGAGGATTACAAAGCCTTTCTAACCCAGCTTGGCAATGGTGGGGCCGGACCGGATTACGGCATCTTCCCGCTTGGCGAAGGCGAAGAACAACCGCTTTGGCCCAATGTGCTTGAGCGATTGAGCGAGACGTTCCAGCTCAATGAAGCCTGGAACGATAGGTCGCTGGGTACCACAAGTTTGGGCGGCACATTCACGCCGGACGAAGCCTATTATTCAGACGCCGTCATGACAGGCGCAATTCCAATAGCCACTAAAGGCTGCGCCCTCGACTATTGGCTGGTTGTCTCAGGCCCGCGCGCAGGCGAGATTTGGTTCGACAAACGCACGGATAGCGAGGGCGTGGAGCCGGTGCTGGACGCTGACGGCCGGCATCTGACCTTCGGGCCGTGGTATTTGAACTGGCTCGATCAAGCTTGCGCGAAACACAGGATTGGATAGCTGGAATATTGCCCTCATTTGTGCGGCAAAACGGGTTCCAGAACCGCGAAATGGGACACATGGCACACAGTCCAAAGGCGAAAAACGAATTGCCGCGCAAAAATCTATATTCCTCAATGAAATGAGTGGCTTAGCGTACAATTTCGCGCAGCGCCTGGGTAGATCGACAAAGTTAAAGAGCGGCGCCGGTTTTAGCGGCGCGCAGATGGGTAGGAAATTGCGGCAATTTGTGCGGCAAGCGCACGCTAATCGTCATTTCTCCAAAACCCGCCAAACATCCCGATCACGATGGCGATCCCAACGGCCCATGGGAATATCTGCTTCGCCATGATCGGCATGCCGGAAATCGCAAAGCCCAATGATGAGAAAATAAAGCCGATAGGCAGACCGACTATCGCGAAGACCAAAAGCCGAATGAACGAGAATTTCTGTTTCATGTTCTTAGATCCCTCGGTCTGTCGTCTGATCACTTAATTGGAGTGCATTGCGTGCTTCGTCGATCCCAAGAAATATCTCTTCGACCGGTTGATCAAAGATAACCGCAAATCGGAAAGCCAAGGAAAGACTAGGATCATGCCGGCCAGCCTCCACAGCGTTTACGGTTTGACGAGACACGTCGAGCAAGTCTGCCAGTTCTGCCTGCGACATTTTTCGCTCAGCACGCAAGACGCGCAGCTTGTTATTCATTTGCCCGCTCCGTCGCTCTCTTCGTTCGCAGACGATTCTTGAGCGATCTTGCGACCCGCCAAGATGACGCGAACGCAAAAGCCAATCACCATGGGAATCAATGTCGAAAAGCCCCATATTGGTCCTGGCGGAAACAAGAACAACGCGGTCAAACCACACAACGCCCCCGCGCCGAATCCTACGGCCAACGCTTCATATTGCATTTGCCGAAGCATCTCATCGGCTTCCCGCAGCATCTTCAAATAGGCCTTCACAAAGAGCGCTCCCGGAATTGTCGAAGCGAGCACAAGGCCTAAAGCCGCGAGCTCTGGAACAATATCTAATTGTCTTAGAAAATTTGCAGCCACTAGGAGGCCAACCCAAGCAAACGCATAACTGTTCGCTCGCTTCTCATTTGCTCGGTCCTTTGCGCGCATACCTTCCCATTTGAGTGCGCCGAACCAATTCCTTGGGCGGGCGTTGTTGTCGTTTTCGTTTGTCATTCTCTGCTCCAAAAGATGTGCAACCTATCCTCCGAGCGGACGGAGGGTTGTTTTGTCTATATGTAAATATCTCTTTACATCGATCCATATGACGAGGCGCAACAAATATGTCAATAATACTTGTCATTTTGACAAAATAATGTGTCATGCTGATCGTGTAAGGAAGGAACGGGGGCGGGCCTTGCTGCGCTTGACCTGTGCTAGCGTCAGCAACGCGTTAAGCGAACCTCCCTCCTCACCGCCGCTCTTTAAAAAACGCGCGCAGCATCTGCGCTGCTTCAGCTTCGCCCATGCCTGAGTAGACTTCCGGCTTATGCAAGGCTTGAGGATGCTCAAACACCCGCGCGCCATGCTCCACCCCACCGCCTTTGGGATCGCTTGCCGCATAGTAAAGCCGCGCAATCCGCGCATGGCTGATCGCGCCTGCACACATCGCGCAAGGCTCCAGCGAGACATAAAGATCGCAATTCGTCAGCCTGTCCTGACCCAGCTTCTCAGCCGCCAGCCGAAGCGCGCGAATCTCTGCATGGCCGGTGGGATCAGGCGGCGTGCGGGTGGCGTTGCCGGCACTTGCAATCAGCGTCTCACCCCGCATGATTGCTGCCCCAATAGGCACTTCACCGGCTTCCTCTGCTGCACGCGCGGCGTCCAGCGCAGATTGCATACCTGGAGGGATC
>WTKI01000061.1 GCA_011524425.1 Altererythrobacter sp.
ATGTGTATAAGAGACAGGTCATGCGCCAGCCACAAGATCACGCGGTCAGCCCGGGTCTCTTGATCAAGCAAGCTTTTGAGGGTTTTTGCCAGCGTCGGGAAACGCGGCGGGAAAGACGTCAGAGTTACGATCAACGGCGTTGCAAGACCGTGCTTTGATGGGTTGGCCACTACCGGAAAGCGCGCGACCGCGCGCTCAGCCTGGCGTTCAAGCCAGACCTGTCGCAGTTTGCGGTACGCAAGTTTAATCCTGTAAGTGCCGCGCATTAGCTTTGTCCGGCCGCATTTGCCGGGTGTGTCTGGGCCGGCGCTTTTTCCATTGCTGCCTGCCACTTCGCTGTTTTCTTCAACTGCCTGCCTGCAAATCGGCGCCCTAAAGCAAGCCGAGCGAGTTTTGCAGGGCTGCGGAAACGATAATATCGCGGATGATCAAACACGTGATGCGCGTTCGCGATATCTGGCGCTTCAATCCAGCGAACCTTGAAGGTCGCATCACGGAGCATTACTGGCTCAAACCGCTCCACAAAGGCAGGGGACAGGCCGAAAGCGGGCACTGTCCGGACTGGCGCGTCTCCGGCATCGTAACCGAAATGAAGCAGCCATTCATGGCAAACCAGGCTGACGGCGTCGGCTATGCTTTTGTCCAGATTGGTCTTCCAGACAAAGACCCGCGACGGATCCAAGGTGCTGGAGACTTGCGCTTTCCAGCTTTCTCCTTCGGAAGAGACATCACTCGCCGCATTTTGGAATTGCAGCATGGCGGGGTCGAATTGGATGTCGATCTGCTCGCACAATTTGCGCAATTCGCTTTCAGGTGATGCGATCATATCTTCATAGCGAATGGTCGTAGCAAGCGGATCTGTCTTGAAAAACGGCTCGCCTGTTTCCTGCCATTCGCGCCAAATATAGGCGTTGGCTAAAGCGGAATTGCTGAATGTCGGCAATTTGCATGTCGACACCACGCTGTCTCTGGGGTCACGAACAATGCGTATGATGCGGGCCTTGGGCCATAACGCACGAATTTGCGGCAGATTGCATAAATGATTGGGGGTCTTTTCGACCCAGCCTGATTTGCCGCGCTTTTCGGCAAACGGAATAGTCAGCGCTTCAAGGACTGCGGCAATCGATGGCGATTGCTGTTCTAGCCGTTCGCGCGCTTGCGCCTTGTCAGTGTCAAACAATTCCAAGACCGGCTGGTCGGCAAGAGTTAGGCCAGCCAGTGTTTCCACTGCCTTGTTTGGCCAATTGGCCGGATCGATTGCTGCATCCAGCATGTCAGCATTGAGCTTGCTAAAGAACTGGCTCTCCGGGCCTGCGGCATAATTGGAGTGCGCGCCAAACATGGCGGCCAGCAAAGTGGTGCCCGAGCGTGGTGCACCTACGATGAAGATAGGAGGAGGTGACAGGTTCATTGTCTTTGCGGCCCTAGGCGTTCACTCATGTGACTCTTGAGTCAGAATTTCTGAGCTTTGATTTGCGCGCGCTCTAAGTCGGTTAAGGGCAAATCGTCGCGCGCAAAACCGAGGGTTAAGGCCGCATAGGTGAGAATTGTCTCAGCATAAATTTGCGCCATTCCCATGCTTTCAAAATATGTCCTCAAGATCCAGTAGACCATCCAGGCACAAAAGAAGATACGGGATGGATCAGGGCGGATCATGCTTCGCCAGATCAAGGTGCCGAGCGAAACTGAAACTATTGTTACAAACAGTCCAAAGCCGACCCAGCCAAGCGAGACTAAAATCTCTTTGGCTGTGTTATGGAAATTGAAGCCGGTTTTGTTGAATATCAGAAATTCGCGCCACAGGGCTTCTGCATCGAAGTTTCCGGGCACCCAAAAAGCCGCAAAGCCGAGACCAAGGACGGGACGCTGCTCGATAAGCTGGTCTGCCTTGCGCCAGAGTTCGACCCGACCTGTGAGACCCGCATCTTTGCCTGATCCTGTGATCAGCAATTCAAACATTAAAGGTAGCCAAAATTCGACTGTCGCAAGGGCAGCGACGACGAACACACTGATTACGATAAGAATGGACGCCCGTGCCTGTCTGGGAAGGCGCTGCGAAGTCAGCCACATCATGATGCAAAGCACAGCGGCTCCGCCTCCGATCAGAGCCCCAGCGGACAAGGCTTTATACAGAGAGTATAGTGCTACCGGGAGCAATACTCCTGCCAGAACGAGCAGGCCAAGAGAACGGATTTGCTTTGCAAGTGACATGCAAGCAAGTGCTAAGAGGACACCGATGGCCCCTGAGCTCCCGGCCATGTTCTTGCTTGCGGCAACGCCGATAAATGCCACTTCGCCGCTGGTTCCGTCGCGCTTGGTTTCACCGATCAGAATGCCGCTGAAAAGGAAGCCGGCATAGGCGAGCATTACGCCCACCAGCAAAGCGCGCCGGTCCAATGTTGTCGCCATCAATACGCCAGACGCGACTGTGATGGTGAATAGCAATCCATAACGCGCAGTGGCCGCAGGCGCGACCGACCAGATCATGGATGCGAACGCGAATGCCGGGATCAACAATATAGGCCAGGAGCGAGCGAGGGCAGTAGGGAGTTTTTCAACCCGCAGCCAGGCCATCAGTACGACTGAGCCGAACACCAGGATGACAGAAAGCGGTCCCAGCTTGGTATTGAAAAGGCATGCCGCAATAGGCAGAGCGGCCAGAAGTGCATCGGTTACGAGTGCACCCTGACCGTTCTTGAGGTCGTTCAGATAAACAGCGTTGGGCTGGTGGCTGACGACCGGCTCCATATCGGAATTTGTCCTTTAGCTTACAGGAAGCGCTCGCCGATACGCACTGTGTCACCTGGCAGGACCCAAACCGGCTGGTTGGCCTTCAGGATGTATGTGCGTTCTTCGGTTTCACCGGCGCGGCGGATGAACACTTTGCTCTTGTCGGCGCGGTAGGAATAGCCGCCAGCCAAAGCAATCGCCTGCGTTGCTGTAAGGTTAGCGCGGTAGGCAAACTCGCCGGAATTGCTGACTTCGCCTAAGATGTAGAAAGGACGATAATTCAGAACTTCAATGCTGACACGCGGATCGTTGAGGTATCCGTCAGCCAGACGCTGTGTCAGAAATGCCGCTGAACCTTCGACGGTTCTGCCTTCGACAGGAATGGCGCCAAGCAACGGAAAAGCGATGTCGCCGACTGATGTCACGACATATTCGTTGCTCAGTGATTCTTCGCCAAAAACGGTAACTTTGAGACGATCTCCAGCACCGATCCTGTAAGACGGTGCATCAATCGAAGCCTCAGCGACGGGCGGTGTCCCAGTAGCGCAAGCGCTAAGACCCAACAGCATAGCGCAGAGTGCTGCAAGAATTTGCGATGTGCGTAGCATTTCCAATTTCCCCATAGTGAAAGCGCTGTTGCGCCTATTTATCCGGCAATATCAAAGCTTTTGCCGACCCGCCTGTCCAGCTTTTTTCAAGCCTTTGAGGTGTTGAGGTTATCCTTACTTCTTAGAGGAGGCAACCGCATTGGTCTTGGCGGCCTTGACCCATAAAAGGACAAGCTTTTTCAAAGGGTTTACGCGTTCAATTCCTGGCATTGCGTCTCTAGCCGCCTAACAGTCGCGCAATCCGCGCTTTGATCGGCATGGCAAAATGGCGCGCGCTGCCCGGTTCTTTTGCCACTTCGCTCAGAGCTGTCATGGGCTTGCGGTTTTTGAGTGCTTCAATCGCCATTGTGAACGCGACGGCTTGCCGCATTGCTTTTTGGCGCTTCTGAAAGGCTGCGCTGTCCAGGCCGGCCTTAAGCACTTCTTTTTCAAGGCTTTGCGCGCGTGCACCCATCGCCGCGGCGTGTTTTGGCGACAACCGGTGTGAGATTGATTGCTCGTGCTTTCGATAGCGATAGCCCGCTTGCGCAGCCACGTAATAGCGCGCGCCGTGCATCAGCAAACGGATGATCAAGTCATCGTCTTCAGCCACGCGCAGTGTCTCGTCATAACGAATGCCAGTTTGCTCGATCAATGATCGTGCGATCATAGGCTTGAGAAAGCCGGGGTTTGGTGCAGGGCCATACATGGCGCTGTCGCGAAAATAGGCCTCCAAAGTCAGGACCGTGTCGGGAAGGCTTGAATTTTCAAGAAACTGCGTTGTCTCCATGCCTTCTCCAAACAGTTGCAGATCATCTGCAACCATTTGCGCATTATGAGCCTGTGCTGCTGCGATCAGCCTTGCGCTGCGATCAGGCTCTAACAAGTCATCGCTGTCGAGCACTGCATACCAGTCGCCTTGCATTTGCTCGAGCGCGATATTGCGTGCGCCCCCGGGGCCGCGATTGCTGGGGGTGCGAAAGAAGCGAATACGTGGATCTGCTTGCGCCATGCGCTCAGCGAGCAGGTCGCTACCGTCAGAACTGCCATCGTCAACGATTACAACTTCGCAATCGATATCGTTCTGCGCGAGAGCAGAGTTAACGCATTCTTCAAGGTATTTCCCTGAGTTGTAGCTCGCGACAGCAAATGTCACTTTCATTCGGGAAGAACCTCGTATTTCCATGACTCTTTCTCTACCTATAGAAACATCAGGAGCAAGCGCGGCTTTTCGTAGCCGTGCCGGCAAGGGTAGTAAGAAAATCGGTAGGAACTGGCTCGAGTTTTGGAAACGTCACCCGCACACAGCTGCGGGCGAACGGTTATACGCGATCGGAGACATCCATGGCCGCGCCGATTTGCTTGAGCAAATGCTTGCAGCGATCTGGGACGATATGGCGCGGACCGATGACGGCCGGAATGCGCGGATGGTGTTTCTGGGCGACCTGATTGACCGCGGCCCTGACAGCAAGACAGTGCTTTCGCTTGTGCTGGATCTTACTCGGACTCAAAATGCAATTTGCTTGCTTGGCAATCACGAGCAGCTTTTGCTGAATGCATTGATGGGCGACAAAGCATCGCTGAAAGGGTGGCTTAAGCTTGGCGGCTGGCAGACGCTCAAATCGTATGATGATTCAAAAAAGAAGAAGAAAGAAAGCGATCTGGAATATGCCATGCGTTTGGCGGAATCGATTCCCAGAGCGCATATCGAGTTTCTAGAAAGTCTGCCGACCTCCTATCGCTCTGGAACCTATTTCCTCGCGCATGCAGGTGTCAGGCCCGGGGTGAAGTTGAAGAAACAAGACCCGCACGATCTCGTCTGGATACGTAAGCCGTTTCTCGAGACGCAGGAAGACTTGGGCGCGATCGTGATCCATGGCCATTCCGTGGTGGACAATGTGACTTTCTTCAACAACCGGATCGCGGTGGACACGCAGGCCTGGAAAAGTGGCAAGCTTTCCTGTGTCCGCCTTGCAGGGGAAGGGTGCTCAGTAATTTTCGCTAAGAAGAAGAGCGTTAAAACGATACCGATCTGGTCAGAGGACTGACAGCCAACGCTTCTAATGTCCAAGGAGCTGTTCGAGCTTACCCTTTAATTCAGCATGCACGCTTTCGGCTGCAAAATGCGCATTCGCACATGACAGCGCTTTGCTTGCCAGTTCTTCGCGAGCAGCGCTGCTTCCAGCCAATTCGGTAATAGCATCGGCCATCGCCTTAGGGTCATCATGGCAACGCACTGCATTAGCGCATATGTCTTCCACCCCTTGGAGGGTAACGGAAGTTGCTGCGACTGCTTTGCCCAGGCCCAATGCCTCGACCAGTTTGATCTTCAATCCGGACCCAAAGGTAAGAGGTGAGATGAGCACTCCTGCATTGCGATAATGCGGTTCAAGGTCATCGACTAACCCAAGAAACCGCACCGCATCAAAGCTTTGCGTGTCAAATTTTCGCCCGACAGTCCCCACAACGTCAAGCTGAGCATTCGGTCTTGCCGCGCGAACCAATGGCCAGACCTGCTCGCAGAACCATTTGAGCCCGACGCTGTTAGGGGCTGTGTCGCTTCCAATGAATAGCAAGCGATCATCCAATCCGGGTTGAGGCTGCGCAACCGTTTTTGCTGGCATTGCCGCGAGGATTGCTGCCGCATCAGGGCAATTCTGCGCGACGAAATCGCGCTCTTCTGATTGAATGGCTATCACCCAATCCGCCCGGCCGAGCATTTCGATCTCGTCGATTTCATTGACCGTTGCAACGGAGTCTTCCCCCTTACCCTGTCTATGCGAAAACAGGTCATGCATGATCACTGCTTTCGCAGCATCTTCCGGCACACCGGCAAAACCGTCCGTGCCAAAAACATAGTCAGACACCGCTAATTTCAGTCGGTCCTGTGCTTGACCTGCCATTTGCTCGACAAATGCGAGTTCGTTGGACTGCCATGGCAATGCAATGGAATAGGGGCGAGGATTGTCTGCGAGAAAAGCGCGATCACCCAGCAGCTTGCGGGCAACAAGTTTGATCCCACCTGTCAGAAAGCCCCACCAAACCGCCGGAGACAGGGAAACTGCGACGCGCCCAATGCGCTCCATACCGAGAATTTCATGCCGGCTGAACACATCCAGCTCTTCGTTAAAGCGCAGCACGGGCGTGCGCCCAGCCAGTTCAGCGCTGGGCTGGATCAACCATATATCAAAGCCGCTTTCCCTGATCGATTTTGCCAGCGCGAGCACATAGGCCGAGCTGCCATTATTGGCAGCGACGATCCTCTGCTTGCTGATTAGCATGGCTACCGGACGTGGCGCGGTTTGCGCTGTGAAAGGAGCGCTGGCCCTATCTGTCATTCTAGGTTGCCGCACTGCCGTTTTCGGCTTGGAACCCGAAGCGGGACGGTACGCCGCGCGGATGGGTAATCAATTCCTGCAGGAAGCCCGTGCCCCAAGCGGCATGCATGATGATAGCTGGAATGCCGGATAACAGCCCGCATGCAGTGCCTGAGGCCATGCCCACGAGTATACCCAGAACCAGCATTGCAATCAGGTAAAGCAAGCCGGGCGCCGCCAGTATTGGGCTGACAGGGGCGAGCAAGATAGCCAGGATCGCGAAGGGGACGACCAGCGGCAGAATTTGACGCAGTCTCATCTTGCCGCGATGCCGCCGGACATTGCGTGCGCGGCCTTGGCCATACCGCAAATATTGCCGCCATAAGGCAATTGGTGTCGAGCGAGGCAGATACCCGATCGTTGCTGCTGGCTCGAGCCAGATCGAGACATCGGCCTGACTCAGTCGAAAATCGAGTTCTGCATCCTCGTTGCAATGCATCGCTTCGCAATAGCCGCCGACACGCTTGAACACACTGATGTCCATCAAGGCATGATGGCCATGTTCAACAAATTTGCCTTCGGCATGCGTATGGCGGTGTGCCGCTGCCCCTGTGCCGATGACATTGTTTTGCGCTGCCGCGACCGCATTCTGGAAGCAGCCTTGCGCGCGGGTTACCATTGGGACGACCACCGACTTGGCATCGTGTTTTTGAGCCGCACTCAGAAGCGTGCTGACGTAATTTTCAGGATAGAAACTGTGCGCGTCAATTCGCACAAGCCAATCAAACCTGTCACCATATTCCGCGACAGCTCGGTTTACGCCAGCACTTTGAATGCGGCCGGGATTGTCGAGCAAGGCGATGCGCGCATTGTCCTGCGCCATGTCTGAAACAATTGCGCGGCTTCCATCGCTGCTTCCGCCGTCTGCAACAACGATGAGGTCTGCCATGGGATCAGCAAGCAATGCCTCCAGCAGCCGCGGCAAATGCTCTGCTTCGTTCAGGCAAGGGATGACGATCAGTGCGCTCATTTCAAGCCATACCCTCAAGCCACGAAACAAATTCGTTGCATTGAGTATCTCCCATCATAATCGCATGATCTTCAATCGCAGAGACGTTGGACTGCAAAGCCTTGTAGCCTGCGGAATCCAAATTCCCAAAAAATTCTTTTAGCTCAGATGTTTCCACGATTTGCAGACCCGCATTTTTTTGAGCCAGCCAGCGGCCGACCTCATGCCTTCTTAGCACGATGGGAACAGTTGCATACGCTGTTGCTTCATAAAGCCGGTTGGGCAAGAGCCATTCGCTGTTCTGTCCCTCTTCGAACCAGTCTATGGCCCATGCAAAATGGCACTTAGCATACATATCCGGCAAATCTGCGGGCGAGTATGGGCCGGAGAAATGGCAATGCGGAGAAGCCTCAACCCGTGCTGCAAAGTCAGGCAGCTCGGCCGGAGAGGGTTTGCCAGCGATGTGGACTTTAATCGCGCCGTCAAAACTAGCAGCAAGGTCTGCAAGTTCAGCAAGGGTCCGCTCGCAACGAAGCATACCGAACCAGCCGATCACCCATGGAGGGCCGTCGGATTTCGGTTTAGCATGGATCGCACTGCTATCTTCACCGCTTGCGAGCAAAATTTTGTTCTCGATCAAGCGAATTTCAGCATCGCCGGTGGGACGATGGTCAAAATACTCGCGGATGAAGCCTGGCGATGACGTGATGATTGCTTTCGTTTTTGCCAGCAAGCTCGCTTCGATCTTTCGAATTAATCGTCCGGCCGAGCTCTTGCTTAGCAGGCTGCGGTGGATGTCGAGACACTCGTAGATCACAGGCCTTGAACCTGCGATGCGATGCGCGATCGCCAGCGATTCAAGATTGCGGGCCACAAGAATGTCAGCATCTGCCATGGCGGATTGGGCTTCGCCTGGCACAACAACGTTGCGTAAGACAGCCAGCGCTCTTTGAACAAGGGCACCGTCTGCCGTTTTTCCTAGATCGTGCGGCACTATGCCTGCAACAGTTTGCGGCGGTTCAGCGCGGCGGAAGCCAGCCAAGCGCACCTGCGCCCCACCTCTACCCATCATCGCGCAGCGCTTTGAAACTGCTGCGTCATTCAGGTCATGGACAATGTAGCCGATGCAGAAGGTCAAGAAATCGCTCGAAAATTATGGAATTTGCAAACAGCACGCAGCCAATTAGAAAGTCACTATCGCGGCGCACCGACCGTTGTATATACAGCACTGGCCTTGAACTCACAGTGCGTTTACCAAACGAGGACTAACAATCGTCTGGGCAGGCCGATAAGCATTTGTAACGGGGGCAAATTTGTCAGCGACGATCGCGGTCATAATACCTGCATACCGGGCGGCCTGGTGCATCGCTGGAGCCGTGCGTTCAGCGTTAGCGCAGCCAGAGGTAGCCGAAGTGCTGGTTGTGGATGACGCATCAGGCGATGACACATTAGACGCAGCTGCAAGCGCGGATGACGGAACGGGCCGATTGAAGTTGATAACGCAAGAGGTCAATCAAGGACCTTCAGCTGCACGCAACCGAGCCATCTCAGAAAGCTCGGCTCCGATAATCGCTTTGCTCGATTCAGACGATTACTTCCTGCCTGGTCGCTTCGCTGCGCTTACAGCGATTGAAGAGCCTTGGGATTTTGTCTCAGACGATATCATTTTCGTATCGAGTGCTGACAATCTGGAGCATTCAGTCCCGCCAGTTCCTGCCCATACGCCGCGAACGCGCAAGATTGACTTGATAGAGTTCGTCCAGCGCAACATTAGCAAGCGGGGTTTAAACCGCAGCGAACTTGGTTTCCTGAAACCCCTGATAAAGCGTGAATTTCTAGAGCGCCATGGGCTGTCTTATGATGAAGGATTAAGGCTCGGCGAGGATTTTGTGCTGTATGCTCAAGCCTTGGCAAAAGGGGCTGAGTTTATGCTCGCATCAACTTGCGGCTACGGTGCGATTGAGCGTTCTGGATCGCTTAGCGGATCGCATTCCGAAGCTGATCTTGCGGCATTGGCTGAAGCTTCGCGCAAAGTGATGGAGGCTTTGCGCGATGACACAAGCAAAGTGGTTATGAAACGCCACGCGGAGTCGCTGGATAGCAAGGTCGCTCATCGCCGATTGCTCAACGACAAAAGAGAGCGGGGCGCAATTCCAGCAATATTGGCGCTAGCACGCAATCCACGCTTATTCCTGCAGGTTGGCTGGAACGTGGTTTTAGACAAAGTTTCGCCTGCTGTTCCGCAGCCACTGCCGCGTCGTCTTTTTTCCAGTGAAGAGTTTGAAAAGACATGATAGTGTTATGGATATCGCCAGCGGTAATTCCTTGGCCGAGAGCTGTCTAACAATGAAACGTTCATACCATAGTTGTAAGGGACGTGATGTGCTGCTGGCTAACATACGCTATGTCACATGAGATAACATAAAAGTGGATCGGTTGATTTGATAAATTATCGATATTTTTCATAGCCTTGGTTTGATGCCAAGGTGGAAAATTGAAGAATCGAATGTTGTAAAAATCAGCCGATGGCTATGCTCAAGGTTAGGAATATGAACGCATTAAATATGCCAGATGCAGCTGCAGATGCTCCGATAGAGCAACCTAAAGGCATACCATTGCTGCCTGACCCGATGCAGGTTTGGCAGATTTTTCGCCGCAATCTGAAGCTCTTTTTGGCAGTTGCAGGCGCAGTGATCGCGTTAGTAACATTGGCCTATCTGGTTCAGGAAAAGCGCTACACGGCAAGCTCTGCTTTGTTGATTGCGCCATCTGACACTGTCATCCGCACACCAGATCTCAATCAGCCGACGACTGCTTCGACTGACGATAAAGCAATCGATACGCAAATGCGCCTGATGGAATCTCCGGAGATTGCTCAGCGTGCTGCCCGCGCGTATGCGATCGACACGCTTTCGCCTGACGGTGATGCGTGGAGCGAAGACGAGATAGAAAGCCTCGCATCTCGCATTAGGCGCACCTATTCGATCGTGCGTGAAGGTGACACGCGGGTTCTTTCTGTTGTCTCTGAATCTACAGACCCTGCATTTGCGGCGACTGTCTCAAACCTCGTCGCGCAGAGCTTTATCCAGTGGCAGCTTGAAGGCAAGCAAGCCGAGGCAAGTGGTGCCAATGCGTTCTTGCGAGAGCGGCTCGCTGAACTGGAAGCGGATGCGATCCGCACTCAAGCTGAAGTGGACAATTTCAAAGTTGAGCGCGGACTTCTCAGCGCGCAAGGGGCGACGATTGCCGAACAAGAGGTTTCCACGATCAACCAGCAATTGGCGATGGCCAGAGCGGATCTTGCAGAGAAAGAGGGCCGTTTGAATGCTGCGCGTGCTCAACTGGCGCGTGGTGGCGGTGGCGCCGATGTAGGCGCTGCGCTGGGTTCCGGTACGATCGGCACGCTTCGCGCGCAAGAAGCCGATGCGAGTGCACGGCTCGCGGTATTGACTGAGAAATACGGCGAACTTCATCCTGAGCGGCGCCAGGTCGAGCGACAGCTGGCTGACATTCGGTCGCAGATTCAACAAGAGATCAATCGCGTTCTTTCAAGTCTGGAGGCTGAAGTCGTGACAGCCCGTTCACGGGTAGGCTCGCTCGCGGGGAGCCGCGGGGCCGCGACAGGAGCGCTCGCTGCCAATGGCCGTGCTCAGGCCGGATTGAACGAGCTTCAGCAAAAGGCAGATGCAGCTCGCACCATTTACGAGAATTTCCTGGCGCGCTCGAAAGAAACTGCCGCATTGGAATTCGCGCAATTGCCAGATATCAAAATGGCAGAAAGGGCCACTGTCCCACGCTCGCCATCTTCACCGAACACCGTGCTCTTCATCTTGATGGGCATCGTAGGGTCCATGGCAGCCAGCGTTGGCGCAATCGGCGTTGCCGAGTATGTGCGGACAGGAATTGCCACAAAGCGTGACGTTCAAGCCAAGCTAGGCGTTCGATATGCCGGTGCGGTTCCGACATTGGAATCGACGATTGATGGGCCGGCTGTGGAATCCCCGCAGGATTATGTGGTCAATCACCCGCAGTCTCTGTTTACAGAGGCTTTCCGGTCAATCCGCGCGTTTCTGCTTTTGAGCGCCAAGTCCGAGCCGCGTGCCATTGCAGTGGTTTCAGCCCTTCCTCAGGAAGGTAAATCGACGACTGCAGTATGCCTTGGGCGCGTTTCAGCAATTGAAGGTATCCCGACAATTCTGGTCGATACCGACTTGCGGCGATGCGGTACCAGCCAATTGGTAGGTATTCCCGAAGACAAGCCGGATCTCTATGATTATTTCTCTGGCGAGGCCACTCTCGACGAAGCGCTTGTGATTGACGAGGATTCCGGGCTTCATGTCCTGGGTGTCAAAGGCCCGCAGACCAGCCCTGTGAATCCGCTGATCGAGCGCAATATCGAGCGGATGCTGACTGAGCTCAAAGAGCGTTATGAAGTCATTATTATTGATACAGCGCCCATTCTAGGCGTTGCTGAATCGCGCCTGCTTGCTCGCATGTCAGATCGTGTTCTCGCGCTCTGCGAATGGCGCAAAACCAGCGCAAATGCGATCCAGGCTGTGATTGAAATTCTTCGCAACACAAATGCAACTGTATCAGGTGTCGCTCTGACGCAGGTTGATATCCGAAAATATGCCAGCACCGGAGACGGTGACGTCTACGGTTACACTAAGAAATTCAGGGGGTATTATGTCGACTAAGGGTATGCGGTTGGACCGCAAGCATGCCTTATCACTGAAGACGAGCGCGTTCATCGCTATTGCGGCGAGCCTCGCAAGCGTTCCCGCTTATGCTCAAGACGATGTGCAGAACCAGTCCGTTCTCGAGCGTGATAGGCCCGAATATGAAGGCGATGGCCTTCGCGTAGGCTCATTCATTGTACGTCCGGAGCTTAATACCGGCGCATCGTATAACGACAATATTCTAGCAGATGATGTCGACACGATTTCTGACGGCATTTTTGAAGTGCGCCCTGAAGTCCTTGTGCGACTGGATCAGCCGGTGATCGACTTGCGTTTGCGCGCCGGTGCAGATTTCGAGCGCTTCGCTGACAACTCTTCGGAGAACAGTGACGCTTACTTCGCTACGCTTCGCGGCATCATTGGGCGTGGTCGTCCGACACAAGCTCAGTTCCGGGTGACTTACCGCAGCGATAATGAAAGCCGTCGCTCGCTCGATGCAGCAGATAGCGTCGCAACGCGCTTGGGCCGCGATAGCATTGAGGGTTTTGCAGAGCTGCGCCAGGACCTTGGCGCACTTGACGCATTGGTGAGCGGCCGTGTGCGTCGTCTGACATATGGCAGCGCGCTCGACGATGGCGGAACTCTTATTGATTTCTCTTTCCGCGACCAGACTATCTATCAGGTAACAGGCGGCGGTGAATAT
>WTKI01000209.1 GCA_011524425.1 Altererythrobacter sp.
CTTCATGGATCAACGCGTCGGATAGTTAGGTGCTTCGCGCGTGATCGCGACATCATGTACATGGCTTTCCGACAGCCCTGCATTGGTGATCCGTACAAACTGAGCGCGTTCACGCAGATCTGCAATCGTTGCTGAGCCGGTATAGCCCATCGCTGCTTTTATGCCGCCCACAAGCTGATGCACGACGTCCGCAGCAGGACCTTTGAACGGGACTTGCCCTTCAATTCCTTCAGGCACCAGTTTCATCGCTGAAACGTCTTGCTGGAAATAGCGGTCTGCACTGCCACGCGCCATGGCTCCAACACTGCCCATTCCGCGATAGGCCTTATAGCTGCGCCCTTGATACAAGAAGGTTTCGCCCGGGCTTTCCGCAGTGCCTGCCAACATGGAACCGATCATGACACATGAAGCGCCTGCTGCCAGCGCCTTGGCCGCATCGCCGGAAGTACGAAGACCTCCATCGCCTATCACAGGTACGCCTGACTTATCAGCCTCCTCGGCACTTTCCATAATCGCTGTGAGCTGCGGAACGCCTACGCCAGCTACTACGCGCGTCGTGCAGATCGAACCCGGGCCAATGCCAACCTTGATGGCGTCCGCCCCTGCATCGATCAAAGCGCGCGTTGCTTGTGCTGTGGCTACATTGCCAGCGACAACTTGAACTGTATTCGACAATTTCTTCACACGTTCGACTGACCGTGCAACATCCTTGTTATGGCCATGCGCTGTGTCGATGATCACCACATCGCATTCCGCATCGATAAGCGCTTCTGTCCGCTCAAAGCCTTTGTCGCCAACTGTGGTTGCTGCAGCGACCCGAAGCCGTCCTGCAGCATCCTTCGTTGCATCAGGATAGGTCACTGCCTTTTCAATGTCTTTGACAGTTATGAGGCCAACACAGTGCTGGTTGTCATCCACCACCAACAGCTTTTCGATCCGGCGCTGATGGAGCAGGCGGCGCGCGTCTTCCTGGCTTGTGCCAAGAGGGACCGTCGCGAGATTTTCCGTTGTCATCAATTCGCGCACAGGCTGACCGGGATTTTCAGCAAAACGCACATCGCGATTGGTAAGTATCCCGCACAATTTGCCAGAAGGGTCTGTGACGGGAATGCCGCTGATGCGGTGCTGCGTCATGATGGCCTGAGCTTCGCCCAACGTCGCGCCCGGTTCAATCGTGATAGGATTGACTACCATGCCGCTTTCAAAGCGCTTGACCGCTCTTACAGCGGCGGCTTGCTCGTCAACTTCAAGATTGCGGTGCAACACGCCAATGCCGCCCAATTGCGCCATGACAATCGCCATGTCCGCTTCTGTTACTGTGTCCATTGCCGCTGAAAGCACGGGAATGTTTAGTGCGATCTCCTTGGTAAGTTTTGTCGCCGTGTTCGCCATGCTGGGCAGCACGTCACTTTCGGCCGGACGCAGCAAAACGTCGTCGAATGTCAGGCCGAGAGGGATATCCATAAATGCCACTTTCTATGTCTGAAGCGCCGACTCGAGCATGTTCAGCGCTGAAATATGTGGCGGTCCATGTAACCGCACAAAGTGATAGGTGCTAGAGGCCGCGTGAACTAATCCGCGACAGCGGGATAACCTGCAACACTTGCCAGTTGCGTGATCAAATCCTCATGGAGCAGCAAATCCTCAATCGCACCGCCAAATTCCAATTCGCCCGGATTGTCACTGGCTTGGTGGTATCGTCCGGAAAAGAACTGCTCAAGCTGCGTTTCATCGCCTAAACCGCTGGTCAACGCGAGGGCCGGAACACCTGCTTCAAGGAACGCCCAACTGTCCTGACGTTTCAGGAATGAGTCTGCCACAATCTGAGAGCCCATTTTCCGACCACTTCGCGCAATCGCTTCCAGAACCATTGAATCAATGTTGGTGTAGCCCTGGCCAACAAACGCGACCGGTGTTCCGGCCTTAGCGATTGCTACGCTATCGAAATTGAAAGTCATGACAATCTCGTCCGGTGGAAGAGCTGGCCTTGCAATAAATGCCTTCGCGCCGAGCAGGCCCCATTCCTCAGCGGTAGTAGCGAGAAAGTAGATATCCCGATCATGTGGGCCATTAGCGATCAGTCTTTTGCTCAACTCGATCATCGAAGCCAGACCAGACGCATTATCAACCGCGCCATTGCAAATGCGATCATCCGAAGCGGTCTCTTCACAGATGCCGAAGTGGTCCCAATGCCCCATCATAATCAGCGCACCATTGCGCGGATTTCTGCCGGGAATTTTTGCAATAAGGTTATGGGAGGTAAGGCTCCGCACTTGTGAGGTCGTTTCAATCCTTGCAGTTACAGGCAGCGCCTGACCAGAGAATTCCGAGGATTGCGAACGAGCCGAAAGCTCAACCAGAACCTGGTCACCAATAATTTTTGCGAGCCCTGCCCGGGTGATGAAAACCGTCAGTTCATCGCGCGCTTCATCTGCAAGACGGAAGCTCTCCTTGCGTCGTCTTGTGCTAATGGTCTGGAT
>WTKI01000368.1:0-4503 GCA_011524425.1 Altererythrobacter sp.
GGCGGCACAGAACATATCGGTGTTCCGCAATTCAACACAGTGCGCGAAGCCAAGGCCGCGACTGGCGCGACCGCTTCGTGCATCTATGTGCCCCCGCCCTTCGCCGCCGACGCCATCTGCGAAGCTATCGATGCTGAGATCGAACTGATCATCTGCATCACAGAAGGCATTCCTGTGCTCGACATGGTGCGCGCGAAGGCCGCTCTCACCGGCTCAAAATCACGCCTGATCGGTCCCAACTGCCCGGGCGTTCTCACCCCTGACGAATGCAAGATAGGAATCATGCCCGGTTCGATCTTCAAAAAGGGCTCTGTCGGCGTTGTCTCGCGCTCTGGCACTCTAACTTATGAAGCGGTGCACCAGACTACGATGGTCGGTCTGGGGCAGACAACTGCGGTTGGTATTGGCGGTGACCCTGTGAACGGCACCAACTTCATCGACGTGCTCGACATGTTCCTCGACGATGATGAAACCAAATCGATTATTATGATCGGCGAGATTGGCGGCAGCGCGGAAGAAGAAGCCGCAGCTTTCCTCAAAGCCGAGGCAGCCAAGGGTCGCAGCAAACCGACGGTTGGCTTCATCGCAGGCCGCACAGCGCCTCCGGGCCGCCGCATGGGCCACGCGGGCGCTATTGTGTCCGGCGGCCAAGGCGGCGCAGAAGACAAGATTGCAGCGATGGAAGATGCGGGAATCCGCGTATCGCCATCCCCAAGCGAACTTGGCACAACGCTCGACGCAATGCTCAAAGAGCTTGCCTGACCGTCTGTAATCCTCCTCCCCAAGGAGCCCGCCATGGGTAACGAACAGCAAAACTTCATCCCTGAACTCAGCGATCAGGAAGGGCCGCAACCCGGCCCATCCTGGGCGCGGCCTAACTGGCTGAAGGAAGTGTCCGACAGCGCCGCGGACCTGACGCAGGCGCTTGACCCCACCGCCATGAAGCTTGCGGTTGAAAAGGCGTCTCAGAAGGCAGGCAAGCCTGTCGATGATAAGGCACTTGAATACGCCTCAGACCTGTCAAACAAAGCCATGACACTCGTGCGGCTTTACCGTGTGCGCGGACATATGGCGGCAGATCTTGATCCACTGGGTTTGCATAGCCACGAGACGCCTGAAGACCTCACGCTGGAATTCCACGGTCTTGCTGGCAAAGAAGACGAAGAGGTGTTCGTCGGCGGCGTTCTGGGCCTGGAATGGACCACAGTGCGCGAGCTCTACAATCGCTTGCGCGCAACCTATTGCGGTGCGGTCGGCCTTGAATACATGCATATTGCGGACACGAAAGAACGCCGCTTCTTGCAGGACAAATTCGAAAGCCCGGGCGAAACGATCCAGTTTACCCCCGAAGGCAAGAAAGCGATCCTTGCTGCGGTTATTCGCGGCGAAGGTTACGAAGCTTTCCTCGGCAAGAAATATGTCGGCACGAAACGCTTCGGCCTGGATGGCGGCGAATCCATGATCCCTGCGCTGGAAGCGGTCATCAAATATGGTGGCTCTACCGGCGTTCGCGAGATCATTTACGGCATGGCGCACCGCGGACGGCTAAACGTGCTCGCCAATGTGATGGCCAAGCCATACAAAGTGATCTTCCATGAATTCTCCGGCGGCACTGCCAATCCGGAAGACGTGGGCGGCTCTGGCGATGTGAAATACCACTTGGGTACCAGCACTGACCGCGAATTTGACGGGATCAGCGTGCACATGTCGCTCGTGCCTAACCCGTCTCACCTGGAAGCGGTCAATCCTGTTGTGCTGGGCAAGGCCCGCGCACAACAAGCGATCCGTGACGATCTGACCAAGCATGAGCAGGTTCTGCCTGTCCTCATTCACGGTGATGCCGCGTTCGCCGGTCAAGGTGTTGTATGGGAAAGCCTCAGCCTGATGGGCGTACCGGGATACAGCACCGGCGGCTGTATCCACTTCATCATCAACAACCAGATCGGCTTCACGACCAGCCCTAAATTCTCGCGCGGATCCCCTTACCCCAGCGATGTCGCGAAGGGCGTGATGGCCCCTATTTTGCACGTTAATGGCGACGATCCGGAAGCTGTAACTTTCGCATGCAAAGTGGCGGTAGAATACCGTCAGACTTTCGGCCGCGACGTTGTGATCGACATGTGGTGCTATCGCCGCTTTGGCCACAATGAAGGTGATGAGCCGAAATTTACACAGCCGATCATGTATGACGCCATTCGCAAGCATCCCAAGGTCAGCTCGATCTATTCGGACCGCTTGATCGACCAAGGCGTGATCGAGCAAGGCTATGCGCCACAATTACGCGGCGAATTTGAAAGTCAGCTTGAAGAGGAATTCCAAGCTGCAAAAAGCTACAAAGCGAATGAAGCAGACTGGTTTGGTGGACGTTGGGCCGGTCTGAACAAGCCTGCCGATCCGGAAAGTGCCCGGCGCAATGTCCATACTGCGATCGAGCGCAAGCTGTTCGATAGCCTGGGCCGCACGCTTACTACTGTTCCTGAAGATGTGAACATCCACAAGACGCTTGGCCGCGTGCTGAAAGCCAAGGCTCAGATGTTTGAAAGCGGCGATGGTTTCGACTGGGCGACCGCCGAAGCACTCGCATTTGGCAGCCTCGTAACAGAAGGGTTTGGCGTGCGCTTATCCGGACAGGATTCGGGGCGCGGCACTTTCAGCCAACGCCATGCAGTTTGGGTCGATCAAAGCACAGAGAAGAAATACATTCCTCTCACAACGCTGCCGCATGGCAAGTTTGAAGTCTATGATAGCACACTGTCGGAATATGGTGTGCTTGGCTTTGAATACGGCTTTGCCATGGCAGATCCGAAAAGCCTGGTAATGTGGGAAGCGCAGTTCGGCGACTTCGCCAACGGCGCGCAGATCATGATCGATCAGTTCATCGCATCAGGCGAAGCCAAATGGCTGCGGGCCAATGGCCTCGTGATGCTGTTGCCGCATGGGTATGAAGGCCAAGGCCCGGAACACAGTTCTGCACGGCTCGAACGTTTCCTTCAGCTGTGTGCGAATGACAATATTCAGGTCTGCAACATCACTACGCCCGCCAACTATTTCCACGTGCTGCGCCGGCAGATGCTGCGACCTTTCCGCAAGCCGTTAATCATCATGACACCTAAGAGCCTGCTGCGTCACCCCATGGCAAAGAGCCATTCGGACGAGTTTCTGGGCGATCATCACTTCATGCGGATCAAGTCTGACACGGCGGCAATTGCTGACAGCAAGGTCAAGCGCTTGGTGTTGTGCTCTGGCAAGGTGGCTTATGACCTTATCCAGAAACGCGATGATGAAAGCATGAAAGACGTCTCAGTGGTGCGGATCGAGCAACTTTACCCCTTCCCCGGCGAAGCGCTGACTGTCCGGCTCAAACGGATGAAGAACCTTAAAGAGGTCATCTGGTGTCAGGAAGAGCCGAAAAACAACGGTGCATGGTTCTTTGTCCAGGATCACATTGAAGGGGCTTTGGCGGAAGCGGGCTTTGACGGAATGCGCCCGCGCTATGCCGGACGCGATGCCTCCGCCTCGCCGGCAACGGGTCTCGCAAAGCGCCACCAGGAACAACAAGAAGCACTGGTTGCCGAGGCCCTTGGCCTTGGGGCAGCTGCTTCAAAGACAAAATAGCGCCATAGAAAAGACATAGGAAGCATCTGAAATGGCTACTGAAATTACAGTCCCCACACTGGGCGAGTCTGTCACTGAAGCAACGGTTGGCGAATGGCTGAAGCAGCCAGGCGATGCCGTCGCAGTCGATGAGCCGATCGCGAGTCTTGAAACAGACAAGGTCGCAATCGACGTGCCCTCGCCTGTTGCCGGTGTGCTTGCAGGACATAGTGTTGCCGTTGGCGATACCGTTGAAGTCGGCGCAGTGATTGCAACCGTCGATGAAGGCGCTTCTGCTGCAGCAAAACCGGCGGCCGCCAAGGAAGAGAGCCCCGCCCCGGCAGCAACGGCTGACACCGCTGGCGATGCATCTTCCATCACAATGTCGCCCGCTGTGCGCCGTGCAGTGCTGGAGCATGGGGTTGACCCAACGACCATCAAAGGGACTGGCAAGGATGGCCGCCTGACCAAGGAAGACGTGCTGGCCGCTGCAAAAGCAAAAGATGCGCCCGCGCCTGCGCCTGCTGCGTCAGCCCCTGCTGTGTCCGCTCCTTCCGCCGCTGGTTCGCGCAGTACAGAGCGCGTCAAGATGACCCGCATGCGTCAAACGATCGCGAAACGGTTGAAGGGCGCGCAGGATAACGCGGCACTGCTCACAACCTTCAACGATGTGGACATGTCAGCCGTCATGGAGGCGCGCAGCAAATACAAAGACCTGTTCGCCAAGAAGCACGACATTCGCTTGGGCTTTATGGGCTTCTTCGCCAAAGCTGCCTGCCTGGCTCTTAAAGATGTTCCGGCAGTCAACGCCTATATCGAAGGCGATGAGATCATATATCACGATTATGTCGACATTTCCGTTGCAGTCTCTGCGCCTAACGGCCTTGTCGTCCCTGTCATCCGGGACTG
>WTKI01000368.1:4603-5749 GCA_011524425.1 Altererythrobacter sp.
TTGAAAATTATCAAGGATGCGATCGAAGATCCTACCCGGATGCTGATCGACCTTTAAGGACATCACAATGACAGACCATTCATTCGACTACGACGTCCTTGTTATCGGCGCTGGCCCAGGCGGCTATGTTGCAGCGATCCGCGCTGCACAATTGGGCTTGAAAACGGCATGCGCTGAAGGGCGCGAGACACTGGGCGGCACATGCCTCAATGTCGGCTGCATTCCATCCAAGGCAATGCTGCACGCTTCTGAATATTTCGATGCGGCTGCCAATGGCGCAATGGCTGATATGGGTATTGAGGTGAAGCCAAAGCTGAACCTTGAAAAGATGCATGGCCAGCGTCTGGACGCAGTTGGCGGGCTGACTAAAGGCATCGAATTCCTGTTCAAGAAGAACAAGGTCGATTGGAAGAAAGGTTATGCCAGCTTCGTCGATGCGAACACTGTTGAAGTTGGCGGCGAAAAAGTCACGGCCAAGGACATCGTGATTGCAACCGGATCCTCGGTTACGCCCTTGCCCGGTGTAGAGGTCGACAACGCGAAAGGTGTTGTGGTTGATTCCACCGGCGCGCTCGAACTGGCCAAGGTCCCGAAAAAAATGGTGGTCATTGGTGGCGGCGTGATTGGGCTTGAGCTCGGCTCTGTCTGGCGCCGATTAGGCGCAGAAGTCCTGTGTGTCGAATTCCTCGACCAGATACTGCCCGGCATGGATGAGGATGTGCGCAAGGAAGCAAACAAGATCTTCAAGAAGCAGGGCATTGAGTTCAAGCTTTCGACCAAAGTCACGGGCGTCAGCGTGAAAGGCAAGAAAGCCACTTTGACGCTGGAACCGGCGGCAGGTGGTGATGCTGAAACGCTGGATGCGGATTGCGTGCTTGTTTCCATCGGCCGTCGTCCGAACACCGATGGATTGGGTCTAGATGCAATCGGGCTTGAAACCAACCAGCGCGGCCAGATCGAAACCGATCATGATTTCCGCACAAAGGTCAGCAGCGTTTGGGCGATTGGCGATTGCATTCCTGGCCCCATGCTAGCGCACAAAGCAGAAGATGAAGGCATCGCGGTGGCTGAGAACATTGCAGGCGAGACCGGCATTGTGAACCACGATGTGATCCCTTCCGTTGTCTACACCCTGCCAGAGATTGC
>WTKI01000368.1:5849-10731 GCA_011524425.1 Altererythrobacter sp.
ATCCGGCCATCAGGACCAATCCGGCAGGTAAAGCTTTCGCCATTGTAGATCGCGCCCGAGACGCGCCAGCCTTCACCGTTGCGGTCCACACCATCGACGCTGTCCACACGAACATCACGCTCGATCTCGTTCACACAAATGCGCACCGCATTGTCAATTCCGCTGCTACCATTGTAGCGGGAATCGCCTCGCTCAGCGCGGTAATTGCGATCGTCACGGTCTCTGTAGTCGCGATTGCGATAATCACTGTCGCGCTTGTTCTTGTTAGCGGCACTGGCAATCGCAGCAATTCCGCCGATAATCAGAACGCCTGCGACCACGTCGCCTGCGTCAATTCCGCGATGGCGATAGCCGCGATAGCCTCTGTAGCCCCGGTAACCGCGATAACCCCGATATCCGCGCCATCCACGGTGGTGCTCGGCCGTTTGGGCATCCGCATCAAAAGTTCCGGGCAAAGTATGAGCAGGCGCTTGGTTCGGCGCTGCTGGCATTTCAGCCGCGCTCGCTGCGATGGGTGTTGCTGTCATAGCAAGCGCTGCGGTGATACCGCTCAAAGCGCTCAAACGAGATGTGCGGGCCATTCGGTCCCTCCTGTTGGTTGAGCGGCGCGCCTTAGTTAGCCCAGCACGCCATGCTCCACGAATCGAAAGCGTCCACCACTCGCTTGTGTGCCAATGCGTTAGGCGGTCCAGGCTGACTAGCGCCTGAACCGCCCATGGTGGTCCTCTAACAGAGTGTTCAAGTGACTAAGGCTTACCTCAGCCCGCGGATGCCGCTGTAATTGACATCCATGACCCGGCCGCGCTCGACGTAGCATGTGAACTTGCCGGCATCGCGCTCGTAACCGCGATTGTAACGGCCATAGCCACGCTGGTCTTCAACAACCAACCGACCCTTGACCCGCCAACCATAGCGCCGGTCATCAACGTCACGGATTTGCGTCACATCGGCAAAGCGATAGCCGGATCTGCGCGCATCACGCTCTGCTGCACGGATACATTTCTCAATCGCACGGCGCGGATTGTTGCGGTTGTAGCTGTAACGATTGTCATAGCGGTCCCCGCGATAATCACGATCACGATAGCGATAGTCATTGTGGTAATAGCGATCGCGCTTGTTCTTGCTTGCAGCGCTGGCAATGGCTGCGATACCGCCGATAATCACTGCACCTGCAATCACATCACCGGCATCGATCTTGCCGCGATCATGACGTGCTTGCGCGGGAGTGGCACCAGCCAGCGCCATGGCGCCCACTGCGGCTGTTGCGATCCCACCTTTCGCGAAGAGTTTGCTTTTATTGCTCATAGAGGTTCTCCTCAATTGAGCCGTGGCGGGAATGCCTCGGCTTCGAGAATGGGTCTATGAGATTGGGGCTGAGACGAGACTGAACTCCCCTTACAGCCAGCGTTCATAAAACTACTTATTTTTCTGAATATCTTTAACTTCCGTATGTAATTCAGTGTGATACGCTAAGAAAGATAACACTTCTGTGGCTTCTGAAAGCCGTAAATCGGTCGATTTTCCGCGCCCGTGACCAGCCCCTTTGGCAATCCGAATCAGCTTTGGATGAACGTCCCCGTCGCGATTCTGCAAGGCAGCAGCATATTTGAAGCTATGCGCTGGAACGACCCGGTCATCATGGTCTGCTGTCGTCACAAGTACAGGTGGATACTCCCGTCCATCAGCAATGTTGTGATACGGGGAATAACCGCGCAAGATACGGAAATCCTCTTCGCGCGCGGGCGATCCATAGTCATCGACCCAGAACCTGCCTGCTGTCCAACGTTCGAACCGGATCATGTCGAGCACGCCCACTGCGACATGCGCTGCATCAAACAGATCAGGCCTCTGATTGACTGCAGCGGCAACCAACAGCCCGCCATTGGAGCGCCCTTCAACTGCCAATCCGTCTTCAGTCGTATAGCCTTGCGCTTTCAGGAACTCGCCTGCCGCTATGAAATCATCAAAGCTGTTTGGCTTGTTGGGCCCTCGCCCCGCTTCATGCCATTCTTTGCCAAGCTCCCCTCCACCGCGCACATTTGCAAGGGCAAACACACCGCCGGCTTCAAGCCAGGCCATCCGCTTTGCAGAGAAGCCCGGCGTCAATGCGACATCGAACCCGCCATAGCCATACAGCAGGGTCGGTGCCGCAGTATTGCTTTCAGCAAGCTTGCGAGAGCGGACGATATACATGGGAACCTGAGTACCGTCCTTAGAAGCGAAACGGACCTGCTCCACCACATAGTCTTCCGGCGCAAAGGTGAGATCAGGCTCTGCGAATGGCTGTGTTTCGCCTGTCCTGAGATCGAGCCGATAGACAGTATCGGGTCTGTTGAAGCTAGCGAAAGAATAAAATGTTTCTGGATCACCCGGATTCCCGCCAAAGCCGCTTGCAGTGCCAAATGCCGCAAGCGAAATGCCGGTAATTGGCTTACCGGCCAGATCATAGAGCCTCGCAGTCGTCGCACCGTCCACAATCCTTTCAACGACAAGGTGATTGCCGACAATCGAAGCGCCGGAAATAGGTCTGTCATTCTGGCCAAGGATTACCCGCCAGACCGGTCGGCGTTCATCGGGATTGATTGCAAGGATCTGACCGCGCGAGGCCTTGAAATCCGTCAAAAAATAGAGCCAGCCATTGGCTCCGGCCAGAAACTTCCACTTATTCTCGATCGACCGGACAAGTGGCTGGTCGCGCCATCTGTCATAATTGTTGCGCTCAATCCGGCGCAAATCAATCAGCCGCACAGAATGGCGTTGCTCCGTGCTTTCCTGGCTAGTGATAACAGCCCAATTGCCGTCGCTGCTTGTATGCGCTTCGTGCCGGCGTTCAGGCGCGTTGGGTGTCGCAAAGACCAGCCTGTCACGGGTTTGGTCTTCTCCAATCCGGTGAAAATAAACTGCGTGATCGAAATTGGGAGCGAGGAAATCGTCGCCTTCCTCTGGCTCGGGGAAGCGCGAATAGAGGAAGCCTGCATTGCCCACCCAGGCAATGCGGGAAAATTTGACCCATTCGACTTTGCTATGAAGCAAGCGCCCGCTCGCAAGATCAAGGACACGAATGGTGCGCCAATCGCTCCCGGCGGTTTGCTGTGTAAATGCTAGCAGAGTTCCATCTGGCGACGGTTCCCAGGAACCGAGCGCAATTTGGCCATCCTTGCTCCAAGTGTTCGGGTCCAGCAGCAAGCGCCCTTCCCCGTCCAGATTTTCGCGGACATAGAGCTGCGCCTGGTTCTGCAAGCCTGTGTTGCGCGTGTAGAAGTACCGGCTACCCGCCCGTCGCGGAATACCGAAGCGATCATAGTCGGTCAGGCTGCGGATGCGGGCCTGAAACCATTCGCGCTGCGGGATTTGCTCGAGATAGGTTTGCGTGACTGCATTCTGCTCATCCACCCATGCCGCAACTTCAGGTGACTGGCGAATATCCGCCTCCAGCCAGCGATAGGGATCACTTACTTGTGCGCCAAAGATCGTTTCCGACAGAGGCTCTGCGCGCGTTTCAGGGTATTCAGGCGCGACAAGAGGCCCCGCAAGAGCGGTAGGCGCGATTATTGCGCTCAGAAGGGTCGTGAGGGCCGCGAGAAGCCTCATGTCCGGTAATGTGGGGTCATTCCTCCAACGCGGCAAGTATGTCGCGGGTGAAGCTCACAAAATCGAATCGTTTTCCCGCTGGGTCTTCGCCTCGGCGGACAATCACAATATCGCGGCTAGGGACAATGACGAGAATTTGTCCGCGATTACCTAGCGCCGCGTAAGTGTCTGGCGGAATGCCTTCCGATTTGTTGAGCAGCCACCACCCTGCACCATAACCGAGCGGACCGTCGGGCTGCGGGCCCGAAGGCGTGGTTACATATTCGACCCAGCCCTCTGGCAGGACGCGCTCACCGCTTTGCGTAACGCCATCGTTGAGCATCAGCTGGCCGAGCGTGGCGAGATCGCGCGCGGTCGACCAGACTTGCGAAGACAGGATGTAATCATCCTGCCAGTCCGTCTCAGCCACTGTGTGATGCATGCCGACCTTCGCGAAAAACTCCGCAGGTGAGTGGTCTTTGAACGTGTGCCTGATCGCCTGCGTCGCTGCGAGCGTATCGTTATTGGCATACCGATAGACCGTCCCGGGTTCGTGGATCAGCGGCCAATGCGTCATGCTCTCAGCCACGGTGGCGCCGCCGTAATAGAGCGCATTGGTCCGATTGCCCGGCGTGTCGGAGTAGCGGCCTGATGCCATGCGCAGCGCGTGGTCTATGGTGATCGCGCGACGAGGGTCATTGTCGTCCGCCCCCAGCCCAGCGGAGGCGTTGACGTCCGCCTCTCCTCGATGGACTGCTGCCCCGACGAGCGTTGCCGCTATGCTTTTGGCAACAGACCATGTGCGTTGAGGGGTATATGGCGTAAAGCCACTAAAACGCCAGTCATGGCCATCTTCACCCCATTCAACTATGACCGCGGTGGTCCTAGTGCCATCGCCATAATGCCCCTTCAATGCCGCTACGAGAACGGATGTAGTCGGCATTCGAACTGGCGTATGCCATGAAGAGATAAAAGCCTGAAACTTAGGCTCTACCCCTTCATCAGCCTGCGCTTCCGCTAATCCGATTGGAAATAGCGAGCAACCACCATGGTTTCGATGAACGGCTATGCGTCCGGGCATGGTGTCTGACCAATTCACTACCACACGCCGAAGTGTCCCTGGTTCACCGGGCCACCTTTCAATTCGGTAATCCAATTGATCCACAATCGAATCTAATGGGGATTGAATCCCGGAGAGTTCATGCGAGAGGATGTTTTCCTCCTCTCGCCCGTATCCACTGCCTCTTTCCGCATTCGCAATCGCGCTACACAGGAACAGCGCCTTGTAGCCCGCCGCGAGCGCGCGGTCATA
>WTKI01000368.1:10831-12859 GCA_011524425.1 Altererythrobacter sp.
GAATCCTGACCCTTGGCATCTGTGTCGCGGTCAACAAACTCGATGATCGCGAGCTGCGCGCTATCGCTCTCACGATAGCCAGCCTTAATCACGCGGGTGTAACCGCCTTCTCGGTCAGAATAACGCTCTGCCAGAACGTCAAACAGCTTCTTCAGCTGTGTCTCGTCTTGCAAGCGCGTCATCGCCAAGCGGCGGTTGGAAAGACCGCCACGCTTTGCCAGCGTGATCAGCTTCTCAACATAAGGGCGCAGCTCTTTCGCCTTTGGCAAAGTGGTGCTGATCTGCTCGTGCTTGATCAGTGCCGCTGCCATATTGCGGAAGAGAGCCTTGCGGTGGCCCGACTTGCGCGAAAGCTTACGCTGTGAAATTCCGTGACGCATTGTATTTTCCTTCGTTTGTAAGGGGCCCGTATCAGGTAGCCCGGTACTGGCGGCGCTTAAGGTGCGCCGCCGGAACCTGTTTTAACCAAGCAGCTCTTGTTCGAGCTTCTTAGCCATTTCTTCGATGTTCTCTGGCGGCCAGCCCGGAATGTCCATGCCAAGGCGCAGACCCATGCTGGAGAGAACTTCCTTGATCTCATTAAGCGACTTGCGGCCAAAGTTTGGCGTACGCAGCATCTCGGCTTCGGTCTTCTGTACCAGATCGCCGATGTAGATGATGTTGTCGTTCTTGAGGCAGTTGGCAGAACGCACTGACAGTTCCAACTCGTCGACCTTCTTCAAGAGGTAACGGTTCAACTGGTTCGCATCGTCTTCCTGCGGGGTCGCTGCCTGACCGATCATGGCCGACTGCGGCTGCGGAATGCCGTCTTCGAAATGGACGAACAGCGTCAGTTGGTCCTGCAGAATGCGAGCAGCATAAGCCACCGCATCTTCAGGTGTGACAGTGCCATCGGTTTCGACGGTGAGGCTCAGCTTGTCAAAGTCGAGTTCCTGACCAACACGGGCCTTCTCGACCTTGTAGCTCACCTGACGAACAGGAGAGTACAGGCTGTCGACCGGAATAAGTCCAATCGGCGCATCAACCGGACGGTTTTGCACAGCAGGGGCATAGCCACTGCCCGTGTCAGCGGTCAGCTCCATGTTGAGCGTCGCATCTTCGTCCAGATGACAGATCACCAGATCCTTGTTCATCACTTCGATGTCGCCGGACACAGCGATATCGCCAGCCTTGACTTCACCTGGACCAGTTGCGGAAAGCTGCAGACGCTTAGGGCCTTCGCCTTCCATCTTCAGAGCAATCTGCTTCACATTGAGAACAATGTCAGTGACATCTTCGCGCATGCCAGCAAGCGAAGAGAATTCATGCAGGACATTCTCGATCTTGATCGAAGTGATCGCAGCGCCCTGCAAAGAGCTTAGCAATACGCGGCGCAGCGCATTACCCAGTGTAAGACCAAAACCACGCTCAAGCGGTTCAGCTACGAAAGTCGCTTTACGCGCCTTGTCGCCGCTTTCCTTGATCTCAAGCGTGTTGGGTTTCTTCAGTTCCTGCCAGTTCTTGTTGTTGACGGACATCGATATCCCCTAGGGTTCTAAAACAAGGTTGGACCAGCGGCGCTTCATTTGCGCATCCGGTCCGAATGAGTTGCGGTGACTTAATGCAGCCACCAGGCAGGTTCGGATCAGACGCGGCGACGCTTTGACGGCCGAACCCCGTTATGCGGGATCGGTGTCACGTCACGGATCGAAGTGATCGTGAAGCCTACAGCCTGCAGAGCACGCAAAGCGCTCTCACGACCTGAGCCAGGGCCTTTCACTTCGACTTCCAGCGTCCGCACGCCGTGTTCGGCGGCTTTCTTGCCGGCATCGTCAGCAGCGACCTGAGCAGCATAAGGGGTCGACTTGCGGCTACCCTTAAAGCCCATCATCCCTGCACTCGACCAGCTGATGGCATTCCCTTGCGCATCAGTGATCGTGATCATGGTGTTGTTGAAACTGGCGTTGACGTGCGCAACGCCGCTGGTGATGTTCTTCTTATCACGCCGCCTGATTTTGGCCGGTTCGCGTGCCATGGTTCGTATTCCTC
>WTKI01000068.1 GCA_011524425.1 Altererythrobacter sp.
TGTGTATAAGAGACAGACTTCAACCGCTGTGTCTATCAGCGTAAACATCGCGCCCATATCCACTAGCCCCTGCCGGATGGAGCGATAGACAAAGCCGAGCAGATCAAGCGGGCGGAATAGCTGCAGGAGATAGGTGTTCACGAACACCAGATCGCCAACGGTAAACTTGCCTTGGCTCCAGCCCCAAACGCTATATGCCATGGCCCCTGCCATAAGCAGGTTGGTGATCGCGGCTTGCGCTATGTTTAATAGACCGAGCGAATTTTCCGATTTGATCGCGGCTTTGGAATAGGCGCGCGCGGCCTGTCCGTAGCGGTCTTCTTCGCGGCGCTCAGCACTGAAGTATTTGACAGTTTCGTAATTAAGCAGCGAATCCACTGCGCGGTCGAGAGCCTTGCCATCCAGCTCGTTCATCTCGCGCCGCAGCTTGGTCCGCCATTCGGTAATCCAGCGCGTGATGAGAATGTAAGCCACCACCGTAATGGCAGTCGCGATCACAAGTTCGATCCCGAAGTTGATGTAGAAGATGACGCCCACTGCGATAAGCTCGATCGCGGTCGGCGCAATATTGAAGAGCAGGAAATAGAGCATTGTGTCGATGCTCTTCGTGCCGCGCTCTATGATCTTCGTAACCTCGCCTGTTCGCCGTGACAGATGAAAGCGCAGGCTAAGGCGGTGAAGCCGATGAAACACGTCCTGCGCGAGGTTTAGCGTAGCGACCTGTCCGACACGCTCGAACGCAATGTTGCGAAGGTTGTCAAACGCAACGCCAGTGAACCGCCCTAAGCCATAGGCAAGCACCAGCGCTAAGGCGACCGAAACAGTCTCGCTCGCAGCAGAGCTTTGCGACATCGCATCGACGGCATTCTTGTAGGCGTAGGGTAGGGCAAGGATGACACCTTTGGCCGCCAGCACAAATCCCAATGCCACAACAATGCGCCATCGCAGCGCCGGATTATCCTTGGGCCACAAGTAAGGCAGAAAACGTTTGAGCGTCGCCCAGTTTTCTGCGTCAGGCGCAGCAGGTGTAGCGGGGTCGGGCGGCATAGCGAGACCCATGTGGGCGTCCACGCCGCCAAGAGCAAGCGGCGAGACTAACCTTTACGCTATGCTATTTGAGTCGTGTGACGTCTTTGCGCCGCATCAAGCCAGGAGATTTGGCGCTGCTGGGCAGATCGAACAGAACGCGCCGCTTGTTGAAGTCGATCGCCACGCGGTCAAACGCTTCCAGATGCTGCATGCCAAGCGAGAGAACCGGCTCGTCTGACAGGCCTAGCGCATGAAAGGCAGGCGCATCAGCATATGTGATGGGAACGTTCTTGAGCTCCAGACCCTGAATTTTCAGGCTCCGGGCAAAGGTGAGCGGGGTAGTAAGAGAAACACCGTTCACGTCTGTTGTGATGACATCCTGTTCAGCTCTGCGTTTTCTGACCTTGTCCCGTAACGCCAGATTGCCAAGTGTAGCCTGAGCACCTGTATCGATAATTACTGTAGCCCGGACGCCTTCGACATAGGCCTTGGTAATCAGCAATTGGCCCAGCTTGGGCTGAGCACGCACGATGATCTCGAACCCACGATCAGAGGTCTTCTCATCGACGTCGGCAACTGCGATGGTCTTTTCGCGAAAGTCGAACAGCACGCGCATGTCCTGAAGGCTGTCGAGCCCGATGATCCCATCTGCTCCTATATGATCTCTTTCAAGGACCGGAGCCGTGAGCCCGTCGATCGTGCGGCTCCCGAATTTCAATCCGTCCAGTTCAACCAGTTCAACTTCACGCCGGCTGGCCATTCCGATCACGACCCCGGTGCCTGCATTGGTAAGGCCCAGTCTTTCGTTCAATTCGTGTGTGACGACCGTTGCCTGAGAACCTGTGTCGATCATAAAGTCGAACGGTCCAACACCTTCAATGCTAACCGGTAGCGTCAAACGCTGGTGCCTCTCCTCTTCCAATTGGAGCAGTTCAGTGTTGGGATCGGTCAGACTAGGAGCGACCGCTTGTTCGCCCGCTTGCTGGTGGAGCGTGCTTGCTATCGCCACCGCAAGAGCAGAGGCCAGCACGATCTGGCCGATTGGCCTTGGAATAAGATTGTCGTCCATGATATGCTCTAGCATCCTCTTGCATTCGGCTCGCTTGGGCGAGTCCTGTTCGTGGTTATCTGGGCAAGCCTATCACCAGTTGTCCCAGACCCCAAATGCGCTGGTCGAACTGTTGAGGTGCTTTGTCCGGTATCCGAGGGCACGCCGCGGACACGTTCCAGCCTATCGAAAGCCGTGAATCGCGCGGCCCATGCGCGTTTCAAAGGTGGCAAACCGACTTCAATGTCCCCCATCCCTTGAAACTTTGCCTTCAAATCCCCATCTTGATAGCGTCGAGCTAGCGCTAAACCCGCGGATTTCTGCGCTTTTCAAACTTAATTGAAATAAAATTGCAAAAAGGCGTTGACCCGACTCAAGGCCCCACATATATGGCCC
>WTKI01000299.1 GCA_011524425.1 Altererythrobacter sp.
GGTTCGAGCTTGGGGTTTCGCTGCCACAGGCTGAACAGATGGCCCGGCTGGGCGAGCGTCGCGGATTTGAAGATTGGCCAACATTGCCGCGTACGCAGAGATTTCGCCGTCAAGCCTTTCAGACAAAGCGTGTGCTCCCGCGATCTGTCGATGACGGATCAATGCCAGCGGCGACTGCAAGCGATATTCGCGAATATATACGCAATGACGACCCTGAGAGCGCCCGCGAGCTGCTGGCACAAGTCGATGCCAGATTAAGCCGCGAAGCGCGGGCTGAATGGCGTCAACGCGTCGCTTGGAGCTATTACATTGAAAATCAGGACGCGGCTGCTCTGGCGATGGCGCAAACCGTTGCGGAAGGCTCTGGCGCTTGGGTTGCAGAAGGCCATTGGACTACAGGGCTTGCCAGTTGGCGATTAGGAGACTGCGCGGCGGCTGCTTCAGGCTTCAGCCGCGCCGCGCAAACCGCAAGCAATGTCGAACTGACAGCAGCGGCGCATTACTGGGCGCACAGAGCACTGATCCGTTGCCGCCAGCCCGGTGAAGCCGACCGGCAATTGCAAGCCGCAGCCCAGCACAGCAAAACTCTCTATGGGATGCTGGCGCTTGAGCAGCGCGGACAGGCTCAGCCCTCTGCACGTCTTGTAGAAGACCTCTCCCGGCAGGATTGGCGACAGCTTGAGCAAGCAGAGAATGTGCGGATTGCCGCTGCGTTAGTGGAAATTGGCGAAGAAGGTCTGGCAGGCGAAGTGCTGCGCCATCAGGCACAGATTGGCGATCCGTCAGATTTTGGCCCGCTCACGCGCCTTGCTCGCCGCCTGGGCTTGCCGCAAACCCAGCTTTGGCTTGCTCGCGGCGCTCCATCGGGCGCGAACGCGGATGCCATGTTGCAATATCCGGTTGCGCGCTGGGCGCCATCTGACGGATGGAAAGTCGATCCTGCGCTTGTCTTTGCTCATGCTCTGCAAGAATCTGGATTTCGAACAGGCGCTGTAAGCCCTGCCAATGCACGCGGATTGATGCAGATCACGCCGATCACTGTGCGCCAGCATGCCCCGCGGCTGGAAATGAACGCGCGCTACGTCAATCTGAATGATCCGGCGGTCAACCTTTCTTTCGGCCAACGCAATCTGCAAATGCTGAGAGACACGCCTGCAACGCGCAACAACCTGCCTAAGATTATGGCCGCTTATAATGCCGGTCTCTCGCCCATCACTCGCTGGAACGAGGAGGTCAACGATCAAGGTGATCCCCTGCTCTATATGGAATCGATTCCCTATTGGGAGACGCGCAGTTATGTTGCGATTGTGATGCGCAATTACTGGATGTATGAATTGCATGCAGATGTGGCAAAGTCCCCAAGCCGGGTGACATTGGCACAGAACGAATGGCCCGAATTTCCCGAAGCACCCCGAGGAGCGCGATAAATGGCTATCGATGAAAGCCGCACTTTCAAGCCGATCAATATCGCGCTTTTGACAATTTCAGATACGCGCACTTTTGAAGACGATACGTCCGGGGACATTCTGGCAGAGCGTATCGAAGGCGCTGGTCATGTCCTTAAGACGCGCGAGATCAGCAAGGACAATGCTGAAGTGATAGCCGCTCACTTGCACCGCTGGATAGATGATCCTGAGATCGATGCCATCGTTACAACAGGCGGAACCGGACTGACAGGGCGCGACGTGACACCTGAAGCCCTCAACCGGATCAAGGACAAGGACATTCCCGGCTTTGGCGAATTGTTCCGCTATCTCAGTTTCAAGACGATCGGGACCAGCACTGTGCAATCGCGCGCTTTGGCGGTGGTGGCGCGCGGAACCTATGTCTTCGCTCTTCCCGGTTCCAATGGCGCCGTCAAAGATGGCTGGGACGGGATCCTTGCCGAGCAACTCGATAGTCGCAACCGGCCGTGCAATTTTGTCGAATTGATGCCGCGCTTGAAGGAACGATAGGCACCCAAAAGCGGCGCATGTTCTAATTGAGTTCTGTCGCCGCAAAAGGCGAGGCAGTCGACATCGCTGCGCATAAAGACCGGGGAGCGCCTAGTCGTGATAGCGGTGTTCATAAGCTCCATGAACACCCAGCTTAAATCCGGTGCCACTTTTGGCTTCGCCATTTGCCTCAAAGAACCAATGCCAATCCTTGCGTAACAATGTGCCGTTTTCATCACGGCTCAGCTCCAAATGCTGGAGAATGTAACCCGTCCCGACCGCGCAGGTCCCGTGAGGGTTGATGCCTGAGAAAAGCTCATACTCTGGCACCCAATGATAAGTAATGCCGCAGCCTTCCTGAGGGACCAAGTCTTCCAGACTTACCGCGTCAAAAGCACCGTCGCTTTCACCTTTGCCCCACAATTCCAGCCCGGCTTCAATATCCTTGAAGTAATAAAGGTCCACTCTGAGGTAGCCTGCTGCATTGCGATGCACACGCCAGATTTCGTTCCGGTTAGGGCGTACTTCTGGCT
>WTKI01000234.1 GCA_011524425.1 Altererythrobacter sp.
CTATTTGAGCGAGCTCTTTTGGCGCTATCGCTTAAGCTATTTGAGCGCGCTCTTTTCGCGCTATCGCTTAAGCTATTTGAGCGCGGTGCAACATTTTGTGATCCGCCAGCACCAACGCCATCATCGCAGCGACAACCGGTGTTCCGCGAATGCCCACGCATGGATCGTGCCGCCCTTTGGTGCGCACTTGCGTCGCTTCACCGTCCGAAGTGATCGAATCCACAGGCGTCAGGATGGAACTGGTCGGCTTAAAGGCCACCCGGCACACAACAGGCTGGCCAGTCGAAATGCCGCCAGCGGTGCCGCCCGCATGGTTGCTGGCATAGACAGGCTTGCCATCTTCGCCCGGGCTCATTGCATCCGCGTTCTGCTCGCCGGTTAGCCGTGCTGCTTCAAACCCGTCACCGATCTCGACGCCTTTGGTTGCATTGATCGTCATCATCGCAGCCGCCAGATCGCTATCGAGTTTGGCATAGACAGGCGCACCCCATCCGGCTGGCACGCCCTCGGCGACGCATTCGACGACTGCACCAAGTGACGAGCCGGCCTTGCGCGCTTCATCGACTTTCTCTTCCCAACGTTTCGCGGCCCAGCTGTCCGGGCAGAAGAAGGGATTCTTGTCGATCTCATCCAGATTGATCGCGTCATGGTCGATCCGGTCGCCGCCCAGTTCGCACACATAAGCAGTGATTTTGACTTCCGGTATGATCAGCCGCGCAACCGCGCCCGCAGCAACGCGCGCAGCGGTTTCACGCGCGCTAGAGCGCCCGCCGCCGCGATAATCGCGAATGCCGTATTTCGCATCGTAGACATAGTCCGCATGCCCGGGGCGATAGCTTTGCGCGATCTCTGAATAGTCTTTGGAACGCTGATCGGTGTTTTCGATCATCATGGAAATCGGTGTGCCAGTAGTGGTGTCTTCGAACACACCTGACAGGATCTTCACCAGATCGGCTTCCTTGCGCTGCGTGGTAAAGCGGCTGGTCCCGGGCTTGCGCGCATCAAGGAACGGCTGGATATCGGCTTCACGCAAGCGAATGCCAGGCGGGCAACCATCCAGCACTGCGCCCAGCGCAGGGCCATGGCTTTCCCCCCAAGTGGTGAATCGCAAAGCGCGTCCGAAAGTGTTCCAGCTCATAGCAGAGCCTCTTAGCGCAACTTTGCGACGAGTCGAGCCGGTTCGATTTCCTACATCGCTTAAATGTGGGATTGCTGAGGCATGTTGCTTGCGCGCGAAGCCTGTACCGGATCCCCCTTTGTCAAAGCGTGCGCATCCAGCGCAGGTTTCTTGCCTCTGGACTGTGTGTCATGTGTCCTATTTCGCGAGGGTCTACGGGTCTCTTTCGTGGGTTTCTTGCCACTTCGTCGTTCCCCCGAAAGCGGGAACCCATCTCGCAACCTTGGCGACTGTGCCGTGGATCCCCGCCTGCGCGGGGATGACGATAAAAGGCGTGAGGTACTGGAATTTGGCACTGAGCTAAGCCACAACGGAAACATGATCGCAAAGCTCAAAGGACTGCTAGACGAGACCGGCACGGACTGGGCGATAGTCGATGTGCAGGGCGTGGGCTATCTGGTTCATTGCTCGGCCAAGACTTTAAGCGCGCTCGGCGAAGTGGGTGAGGCTTGCACGGTCCATACAGACTTGCAGGTGAGCGAGAATGACATGCGACTGCTCGGTTTTGCAGAAAGCAGCGAGCGGGACTGGTTCCGCCTGCTCACGCAAGTGCAGGGTGTGGGCAGCAAAGTGGCGCTGGCGATCCTGTCTGCGCTGTCGACCGGGGAATTGCGCGATGCTTGCGCAGGCGGCGATGCGGCGATGGTGGCACGCGCGCAAGGCGTGGGACCAAAACTCGCCGGGCGGATCGTGAATGAGCTGAAGGACAAGGCAGGCGCGTTGCCAGGAGGCGGTGTTGCTGGTGTGGCAGTTGGCGCGATCTCGCAGGCGGGCTCTGCGAGTGCAGATGCGGTCTCAGCGCTCGAAAACCTCGGGTTTAGACCGGCTGTTGCGGCTCAGGCTGTGGCGCGGGCGCACAGCGAATTGGGTGAGGACGCGGCAGAAGCGGACCTGATCCGCGTCGCACTGAAAAAGGCGGCTGGGTGATGGACGATCCGAAGCTGGAAACGGAGATTGAGTCCGAGCTCAAGGCGGTAGATAGGAATACTGGCCTTGCCTACGAGACCTATCACTCTGGGCACAATTGGTTGATGGGGTCTCTGCTTGCAATCAACATGTCCGGTCTCTTTGCGACTGTCAGCAATGAGGGAGAGGGCACAATCTCGGTTGATACGTTGGCATTCTTTGTGGGGGTTGTGCTCGCTATCGTGTTTGGCTTGATCCGTCATCACAAAGCTGAAAAAGGCATAAGTGGCTTGGCCGATTATGAGCGTTTCCTGATATCTAGCAGGAATTCCGGCACCCTGAATCGACAAGAGCAGTCCAAGC
>WTKI01000419.1 GCA_011524425.1 Altererythrobacter sp.
TCGCGAGCGTTGCCGCACCGATCGTCCAAACCGATGCTGTGCGGATTCCTGCCATAATGAAAGGCGCGGATAGCGGCGCTTCGACTATGCGCAGCCTTTGCCATGATGTCATGCCCACCCCGTCTGCCGCCTCCAATACTCCCGGGTCCAGGTTGGCTTGAGCGGTCACAGCGTTGCGCAGGATCGGCAGCAAAGCGTAGAGCGCTAATGCGAGGAAGGCCGGCAAAAAGCCAAGCGTTGGCAGTCCTTCGCCGAAGACCGCGCGCAAGGACAACAAAATCGGAAAGAACAGTGCGAGCAAAGCTAGCGCAGGAATAGTTTGGACAAGGCTGGCAAAGCCTAATGCCACGCGAGATACCGCCGGAGACCGAGATGCCCAGACAGCAAGCGGCAACGCGACACACACTCCCAATGCGATCGCGGCAGCAGCTAGCGTGACGTGGGCAGCCAATTGGTCGCTGAGACCTGTTAACGCGTCAAGAAACCCGCTCATACGCTGTAGCCTTGTTCTATTGAAGCAAGCTTCTCAGCCTGTTCTCTTGGTACAGCAACAAGACTTTGTGCGATGTCTCCGCCTGCCCCTCCAAGCAGCGCATGCGGCGTCTCGTCAGCCACTATCTTGCCGCCATCCATCACAAGTACGCGGTCTGCCAGCAGCAAGGCTTCGGCCATGTCATGCGTCACCATGATCGTGGTCAGATCCAACTGGTCGTGCAGCCGCCGCACCCGGCGCCCCAAAGCATCGCGGGTTATCGGATCGAGCGCCCCAAATGGCTCGTCCATCAGCAGGACTTGCGGGGTGCCTGCGATAGCGCGTGCGACACCGACGCGCTGGCGCTGCCCGCCTGACAATGCGTCAGGCATACGGCTTGCCATAGCAGGCTCCAATTCAACCAGCTGCAGCAGTTCATCGATGCGGGTTTGGGCAAGACGCTCTCCAGCCAGACGCGGCCCGATGGCGATATTCTCCACAACTGTCATATGCGGGAATAAGCCAATACCTTGAAATACATAGCCTATCTTGCGGCGCAGGGCTGCTGGCTGCACGCTGCTGACATCCTGGCCATTTAGGCTTACGAAGCCTGCGCTGGGCTCGACGAGCGCATTGATGGTTTTCAGCAAAGTAGACTTGCCTGAACCTGACGCGCCAACCATCGCGATGAAACTGCCAGCTTCGATGGTGCAACTGATGGCATCGACAGCTTTGACATGACCGTAATGGCGCGACACTTTGTCAAAGATCAGCATCGAGGGTTGATGGCGTTCAGCGTCGGCGATGATATTACTCGTGCAACTGCTTCTTCGGCACAGTGATAGTGCAGCAAAGCCCTTGCGAATTCCAGTCGCGCTCAAGCTTGCCGCCAAGCTGTTTCTCGACAGTCGTAAGCAAAAGACGTGAGCCAAAGCCCTGGCCGGATGGTTCATGCACTGGTGGTCCGCCGCTTTCACGCCAGATTATTGCAATCTCGTCCCCTTGATCTTCCACTGAAACGCTGACCTTTCCTTCAAGCGCTGAGAGAGCGCCATACTTTGTTGAATTGGTGGCGAGTTCGTGGACAATCAAAGCAAGCGGCGTTGCGCTGCGCGCGCTCAAGGCAAGCGAATACCCATCGACTGTTACAGCCAAGGGATCAGATTTCCTGAACGGCTCCAGCAACAACTCCAGCAAACCTATCAATTGCTGCTCACTTTGAGGGCGGACTGGCAAGACGAAATCCTGCGCTTTGGCCAGAGCGCGAATGGCCTGATCCATGGCCGTCGAAAAATCTTCCAGCTCAGGCTTTCCGCGAGCTCGGAGAGTCAAAAGACCTGATATAACAGCGAAAACGTTTTTGATCCGATGTGCCATTTCGCGAGCGAGCAAGCCGCGCGCTTCAGATTCGCGATAATTTTCGTCTATGTCCGTGATCGTGCCGAACCAGCGTGTGATCACACCATTGGAATCTTTCAACGGCAATCCTCTGGCGAGCATCCATCGGTATGTTCCGTCTTTGCTAAGCAAACGGTATTCCGTCTTGTACTCTGACCCGCTTTCGCGCGCTTTGACCCATTCGGCGTACCAGCCTTGGTGATCCTCGGGATGGAAGAATTTGATCCAGCCATCGGCCGGGCGCTCATCCAAGCCCACAAACTCGAACCAGCGCTGGTTAAAGTAATCAAACTTGCCGTTCGCATCGGTTGACCAGACGATGTCCGGAATACTGTCAGCGAGCAAACGAAAGCGCGTTTCGCTCCCTGCCAATTCACTCTCGGCTTTCAAACGGGTCCGGCGTGCCTGCAGTCTGCGCATGACGGCACCGGCGAGAACTTCCAGCCCTTTGCGTTGCACTGCGTTGAGCGGCTCCTTGCGGATTGCGTTATCGAACACGCACAGAGCGCCAAGCGGAGCGCCTTCTTCAGAGATTAGCGGGGCACCTGCGTAATACCGCAAATGCAT
>WTKI01000378.1 GCA_011524425.1 Altererythrobacter sp.
ATCCTGAAGTCATCAACAAGGGCAAGCAACTCGGCATGAACAATTTCTTGCCAAAACCGTTTCAAGCCACGGATTTGAAAACCGCGATCGAAGCAATTGTCGGGCGTCTATAGATGACTGCAAGTCGCTCAAACGAGATCGTCAGTCAGACTGACATCGCTTGCATACTACATGCTTTGGCAGACATGATGAGCACTTTTCGTCAACAAGACCTGGCGCTGCAGGACGCGCTGTCGTCGGTGGCCGCAATGACACAATCTGCACCTCAACTGAACAGCCTGCAGCACATCGACCTCATCACGCAAACCCATGCTGACTTGGCCCGTTTTTTGCCAGAACTCGCCGCTGCACTGGCCGGTGAAAACGTTCGCCCCCACGACCTTAGGGCGTCGCTGACACTCAGAAGTTTGCAAGACCAACTTCTCGACCCCGAACATGACGCCAATAACGACGCCTTGGAGCCCGGTGACTTGGCCTTGTTCTGATATCTGAACACCGCCATTTTTGCCACAACAGCAAAGGGTAAAGAAGGCGCCTTGCCTTGCAACCCAGGTTCGAAAAGGGCACCCTTTGCGGCATGAAACAATGCCCAAACTCTGCCAGGAACGAAACTGGTATTGCGACAACAATTGGTATTCTGAAGCAACGCTTTGGCGAGCTTTGTCAAACCGGAGAGGCTATTCGTGAGCAGCATGGCCACACAACGACGGGAATTGAAAATCAACCACCCGATGCCGTGGTCTTTGCCCAATCCACGCAAGACGTGGCTGAAATCGTCCGGGTCGCGGCTGAGCACAAAGTGCCAATTGTGCCGTTCGGCACGGGAACTTCGCTCGAGGGTCACGTTAACGCACCACTTGGCGGAATCTCAGTAGACGTCACCAAAATGGACAACGTCTTAGACGTTCATACCGATGACTTAGACGCCGTGGTCCAACCGGGCGTAACACGCAAAGCACTTAATGCGCAGTTGCGCGACACGGGTCTCTTTTTCCCAATTGATCCTGGGGCTGATGCATCATTGGGAGGAATGGCGGCGACCGGCGCTTCGGGAACCAACGCCGTCCGCTATGGGACTATGCGCGAAAGTGTGTTGAGCATGGAGGTCGTCCTGCCCTCCGGTGAGATCATTCGGACGGGCACGCGTGCGCGTAAATCGTCTGCGGGCTACGACCTGAACCATTTGATGATCGGTTCGGAAGGCACCTTGGGACTGATCACCGAATTGACCGTCAAACTTCACGGCGTCCCGGAAGCCATGTCGTCCGCGCGATGTTCCTTTCCGTCAGTCGAGGCTGCGTGCGATGCAGTGATCGCGACCATTCAAATGGGCGTGCCGGTCGCCCGGATCGAATTGTTGGACGCCCTCAGCGTGCGCGCCATCAATGCTTACTCGAAACTTTCACTTCCCGAGACCCCGCTTTTGCTGCTGGAGTTCCACGGTTCGACAGCCTCGGTCGCCGAACAAGCAGAACTTTTCGGTGAGATTGCCGAGGACACTTCAGGCAACAACTTCGAATGGTCCACCAGCCCAGAAGAACGAACCCGACTTTGGCAAGCTCGGCACGACGCATATTGGGCTCAGTTGCGGTTAAGACCGGGGGCGATGTCTTTGGCAACCGATGTGTGTGTGCCAATATCCAATCTGGCGAAAGCCGTAACACGCGCCCAATCAAAAGCTGCACAACTCGACCTGATGTGCCCCATTCTGGGACATGTAGGGGACGGAAATTTCCATTGCACGCTGCTTTTCGACGGAGAATCGCGAGAGGAAAAAAAGCGGTCCGAAGCGTTTATGGAGTGGTTGCCAGAGATGGCTATCGAGCTTGAGGGCACCATCTCGGGAGAACATGGGATCGGTCAAGGCAAGATCGACAAACTTGCCAAACAAGCGGGGGCGGCCACCGACCTGATGCGCACGATCAAGCGCGCTGTTGATCCAGATAACATCATGAACCCGGGCAAGATAGTCAGATTAGCCCCCTGATCAAACGGCGCGCATCCCCATGCGAGACAATACTGCGGTGGTTTTGGCATCGGTTATATCGATCGATTCGCCTTCCACGTACCCAAGAACTTCGGCCAGTCGGCTGCGCGCTCTATTTGCCCGACTTTTGATGGTCCCGACCGGAACCGAGCACAACTCTGCTGCCTCTTCATAGCTGAAGCCAGATGCTCCGATGAGGACCAAGGCTTCTTTCTGCTCGATCGAAAGCTCCTGAAAAGCCACAAGAAAATCCCGAAACTGCAGCCGACCATCGTGAGCGGGTTTTGTTGCCAAAGAACTTGCAAAATCACCATCGACGTCTTCAACTTCCTTTTTACGCTTGCGCCGCATGGAGTAGAAACCATTCCGCAGTATGGTGAAAAGCCACGCCCGCAGGTTTGAGCCCTCTTCAAACTTGTCAAAGTTGGACCACGCCTTAACCACTGCGT